>JBDLWG010000636.1:0-14996 GCA_039804385.1 Bacteroidota bacterium | reverse complement strand
TTTCACGGATTTCACGGATTTCACGGATTTCACGGATTTCACGGATTGGTACGGATTTTTTCAAAAAAATACGTGAAAATTCGTGAAATCCGTGAAATCCGTACATCCATCACCCCCCATTTCCCTTTTTGTCATGTACTAAGGAAATTTTCCGAAACTTGTTTCAAAAGATTTTGGCTAAAATTTAATATACGATTTTGGATTCATTGGCACCCCATTTTGCCACAATTCAAAATGCAAATGAGGTCCCGAAGTTTGCTCTCCTGTATTCCCAATCACAGCGATAGGCTCTCCCATTTGTACTTTTTCGCCCACTTTTTTCAAATTTCGCGCATTATGTTTGTAAAATGTGACGATATTATGGGCATGTTGCACACAAATCGTGTTGCCCGTCTCCTGCGTCCAATCCGACAAAACCACAAAACCGTCCGCCGCAACTTGCACAGGCGTATTTTTCGGTGCGACAATATCCACTCCAAAATGTTTTTGTTGGATGTCAAATAATAAACTAATCGTACCTTGTACAGGCATACTAAAAACAATTGGTTTTAAGTTATTTTTATCATTCGCTGAAATATCCGTTAATGCCCCCATTTTAGGCGTATCATTGAGGTCTTTTTGGAAAAAATGACCTGCTGACACCTTTTTGCGCAACGCCAATTCCGTTTCAGAAGGGTCGATTTCCATCAAACTATCAGGAATTTTATCAAAATCCATTGGCACTTGATCCAAAGATTCGACATCGCCCACTAATAATTTTTTGAAATGGCGATTATACGTATCTTGCGCTTTGGTTTTGCGTTCAAGCGCGTCTAACTGGTCGGAAAGCGCGTAAATCGCCCGCCCACTCGCGCCGCCATAACCGGGCAAATATTTTTTCAAAGGCGTAAGTACAATCGTTGCCGAGACTAAAAGCGTCAAACCGACTAAAATCGAACTCGTCCACACATACACATTCATCAAGGATAGGCGATAGGCTTTGATTTCTTCAAAGGTATCATTATTCATAATGGTAATTCTGTAATAGGTATGTTGCGCTTTTTCAAGGATTTGTCGCCAACGCGTGAGCATTCGTTCCGAAAATTCGACCACTTCTTTGGCGGAGACCATCCGAAAAGGCATTTTTGAGGGTAAAGATTTCCAATCCATGCTTGTTAAAATTAGGGTGCGGTAAAATAATTTTGTCCTTCCAAAAGTATTAAGAGGTCGATTGCCTACAAATTTGTTGAGTTTGGCTCAATTTTTCGCCAATACAGCTTATTTCTATCTCATTTTTCAGTCCTATAACAATGAATATGCGTCTTGCAACACTGATTTTAGTATTTTTGACGGTTTCCGCTTGCGTTTCTACCCGCAAAAAAGGAGATGCCTCTCGGTTTTCCAAAGCCTATCACAATGTCACAGGCAAATATAATGGTTTTTTTAATGCCAATATCCTTTTGCAAGAAAGCATTGATAAATTGAATGCGCAACATCGAGATAATTACAACAAATTGTTGGATGTCTATCCGTATTTGGCGGTGGATAATCCCAAAGCCGTGTCCCCTGATTTGGATAAAGCCATTGAAAAAGTGGCGGTGGTTGCCACTGTGCATCGGGTTGGACATTGGACGGATGATTCCTACTTATTGTTGGGTCGGGCGCAATTTTTAAAACAAGATTTTGAGTCTGCCGAAGAAACGTTTGGTTTTTTGACGGAGGAGTATAATCCAAGTAACATTAAGGCGAAAGACCCGAAAGAGCGCAAAAAAATGGTTGCTGAATCGAAAAAAGCCAAAGAAGCGGATGCCAAAAATGCGGCAAAAGACAAAAAAGCGGCTTTGAAATTGAAAGAAAGAGAGCGCGAAGAACGCCTCAAACTTCGCAAACAGGAGGCTGAACAGCGGGCAAAAGACCGTAAAAGTAAGGTCAAAAAGCTGAAAACGGATAAATCCGCGCCTGCAACCGAAACCGTCAAGGAAACAAAGGTGAAGAAAACGACGGAAAATGGTACGCCTGTCATCACGAATGCCGACAAAAAAAAGCGGAAAATTAATCCTGATAATTATTTGTTTAGACATCGCCCGTCTTATCAAGAAGGCATGTTGTGGATGGCGCGAACCTTGATGGAACGCTACAAATATGAGGATGCGCAATTTATTTTGGAGGATTTGGACAAAAATGCTAAAACATTTCGGGATGTGCGCGGGCAATTGGCTTTGGCTTTTGCGCATTTGTATTTGAAACAAAATTTATATGAAGAAGCGATTCCACACCTCAACGAAGCGTTACAATCGAAATTAGGTAAAAAAGAAAAAGTGCGGGCGGCGTATATTTTGGCGCAATTGCATCAACGGGCGAATCGGAATGAACAGGCATTTACGGCATTTGATAAGGTGTTGGATTACGCGCCGATGTATGAAATGGAGTTTAATGCCCGTTTAAATATGGCTTTAAATGGTAATACGACGAATGATGTGGCGGTTGCGGGCTTGAATCGGATGGCGAAAGATTTTAAAAATCAAGAATATTTAGACCAGATTTATTTCGCTTTGGGTCAATTATCATTGAAAAATGGCAAAAAAGTAGAGGGAATCCAGTATTTGGAAAAAGCATTGGCGATGGGTGGTAGCAATCCTTCTGTGAAGGCAGAGGCGTATTATACGTTGGCAAAATCGTATTATGAATCTGAAAACTATGTTAAGGCAAAAATGTACTATGATAGCACTGCCACTGCCTTAGATAAGTCGGATACACGGAAAGAGGAAGTCAAAAATTATGCTGAAAATTTGACCGAAATTGCGCAAAATATTTCGATTATTGAATTGAAAGACAGTCTTTTACGCATTAGTAATATGTCTCCAAAAGAGCAAAGAGGTTTGGCTGCCCGAATCAAAAAAAATCAAGATGACGCTGCATTAACGGCTTTGATGAAGTTGTCTGCTCCTGAAGTGGGCGCGAGAACTTTTGATAAAAGAGGGACAGGTGATTTTTCAACGGCGGGTTCGGATGGTGGTGGCTATTCCGCGCAATCTTCTTTTTTTGCTTATAATCCCGAAAGTGTGCGCAAAGGGAAGCGCGAATTTGAAAAAAGATGGGGTGTTGAACGCAAATTGGAAGATAATTGGCGGCGGTCGAATCGACGTACAGGAGGCAGTGCGACGGTTGCGGACAATGCGGATGCTGGTTCGAGTACACTTTCCGAGAAGGAAGTCAATGCAATTTTGAAAGATGTGCCGCGCAGTCAAGAGGAAATTGAATCGGCGAAAAATCAATTGGCGGATGCCCTGTTTCAACTCGGTGTTTTATACCATGATAAGTTGAAAAATGACAAAAAAGCGATTGATGTATTAGAAAAATACAATACGCGTTTCCCTTCAGGCAAGGAGGAATTGACGGCTTGGTATTATCTTTATTTATCACACATGGATTTGGGCGAGAAGGCAAAAGCACAATCGTATTATGATAAAATTCAAACGAAATATGCGGATTCTAATTATGCAAAAGTGTTGCGCGACCCGAATGCATTGCAAAATAAGGATGAACAAAAAGTGGAACGATATTATGATTCTACCTATGTGATTTTTTCAAAAGGACAGTATAAAGAAGCAGCGGAAAAGATTATTGCAGCAGAACAATTGTTTGGCGGCGTACATCCATTTAAAGCAAAATTTGCATTAATGAATGCCATGTGTTTGGGCAATTTGAAAGGTAAAACTGAGTATATCAATGCTTTACGCGAAGTCGTAGGTCGATTTGGGACGCAGCCCGAAGGCAAAAAAGCGAGTGAAATATTACAAATTTTGTCGAGTGCAACCACCGCGCCTGAACCCGAAAAACAGCCTGAAACAACGGGTAGCTCTTTCAAAAGCATGGATGAATCGCCTCATTTTGTGATGGTTTTGGCGGAAAAAACCATTTCGTTGGAGGATGCCAAAGTGGGCGTTTCGGATTATAATAGCAAATATCATCGATTGGACGATTTGCGCTTGTCGAGTATTTTCTTGGATTCGGATGCGGAAATCGCGGTTTTGTTGGTGCGCAAATTCAGCAATAAGGCGGCGGCATTGGCTTATACGGATGGGGTAAGCAAAAATAAAGCGGATTTTTTGCCCATAAATGCTAAATATCAGCTTTTTGCGATTCATCAAGACAATTATAGAGAGGTGATTAAGCAAAAATCAGTGGTGGATTATGCGAAATTTTATGAGTCGAATTATAAAAAATAGAGGTACGGATTTTTAAAATACCTATATCCATTCGTATTAAAAACGCAACCTTTGGAGGGTTTCAAACCCTCCAAAGGTTTGGTAATCAATAATCAATCGACCTTCATTCCTATTCAAATATAATTTAAATGAAATCATTCTTTATACTGATTCTAATACTCCATTCTATGGTCTCAGAAGCCCTTCCACCTTTGTCAGACACTGTTAAGATTCGTCAACACTTAACCGTATTGACCAAAACGCCCCTGCCGCGTATGTACAATCAAATGGTACAACTCAATGAAACAGCCGCTTTTATACAATCTATTTTTACATTATATGCAGATTCAGTCACGATTCAACCTTATGTTGAAAATAAGTTGACCTATAAAAATGTCATCGCCTCTTTCGGGACGCAACATGCCAAACGCATCATTGTCGGTGCGCATTATGACGTGTGTGATAGGCAACCGGGCGCGGATGATAATGCAAGTGGCATTGTCGGACTTTTGGAATTGGCGCGCCTGCTCAAAGGGCAACCATTGACCTGTCGCATTGATTTGGTTGCCTATTCATTGGAAGAACCGCCGTATTTTCGGACGGAATTGATGGGCAGTTATATTCATGCTGAGTCTTTGGCAAAACAAAAAGTACCTGTTTTGGGCATGGTTTGCCTCGAAATGATTGGTTATTTCAAGGATGAGCCGCATACGCAAAAATATCCAATTGGTTTATTATCAATGATTTATGGCAATAAAGGCGATTATATTACCTTAGTTCGGAAGTTTGGAGCAGGTGCTTTTGCGCGACAATTTTCTAAACAATTTATCAATGCACAAACCATTAAAACCAAAACATTTGTTGGATTTTCATGGTTAGAAGGCATTGATTATTCGGATCATTTGAATTATTGGAAATTTGGATATAGTGCGTTGATGATTACCGATACTTCGTTTTTTAGGAATCCGAATTATCATCAGCCAACGGATACGATGGAAACATTGGATTTAAATCGCATGTCAAAAGTCATCGATGCTGTTTTTTTAGCCTTGAAATACTTCGGAAAATAATATTATGAATTTTGCATAGTCACAGTTGTAATTTTTTGGGTTTTCTATGTTTAAAAAATGCAACTTTGCGCTTTTGTCGTTTAGTATTTGAATTAGGATTTTTTGGGATTTTATACTTTGTGATAGGATAGATGTACGGATTTCACTGATTTGCACTGATTGGTACGGATTAGTTGTTTTGTACAAAAAATCACACACACACACATTGGTACGAATTAGTTGTTTTGTAAAAAAAATCACACACACACATTGGTACAAATTAGTTGTTTTGTGAAAAAAATCACACACATTGGTACGAATTAGTTGTTTTGTGAAAAAATCACACACACACACATTGGTACGAATTAGTTGTTTTGTAAAAAAAAATCCGTACCAATCGGTGCAAATCCGTGAAATCCGTACATCCATCCTATCGCAAAATATAAAATCCCAAAAATCCTAATTCAAACCCATTATTTATAATTTTAAAAAATAATATGATTTCAATACAAACCCCTGTTTGCATTATCGGTGCGGGTCCTGGCGGCGCAACGACTTCTATTTTTTTATCAAAACAAAAAATTCCACACATTATCGTCGATAAAGACGTGTTTCCGCGAGATAAAATTTGTGGTGATGGTTTAGATTTGAAAGTGATGCGTGTTTTAAAACACATCGACCCGACGATTACGCCTGAAACGATCTTTGGCAAACAGCCCTTTTCGCGTTCTTGGGGAACTCGGTTTATCACGCCCTCTGGCTATTACCGCGACATTGTTTCCAAACCGAAAGCGGATAGCCCTTTTCAATATCCAACTTTTTGTGTTTCAAAAAGATTCAATTTCGACCAATTTTTAGTGGATAAATTGGATAAAACGTATGCAGAAGTCCATTTTGGCACAAAAGCAACCAAAATTGAACGCAAAAATGGCGGAATTGAAGTCACCTTTGAAAAAGAAGGCAATATTTATAAAACTTTTTGTAATTTAATTGTGGGCGCGGATGGAGACCATTCGGTCGTTTTGCGCGAATTGGATGAACGGAAAATTGACCGAAAACATTACGCCGCAGGCTTGCGCCAATATTGGAAAAATGTAGAGGGCATTCATGAGGACAAATTGATTGAAGTTTATTTCAAAAAAGAATATCCTGTGGGTTATTTTTGGATTTTTCCGTTACCGAATAATGAAGCCAATGTGGGTTTTGGAATGTTGAGCGACATTGTTTCCAAACAAAAAGTGAATTTAAAGGCGTGTATGCGGGATATTATTGAAAATGATGCGGTGATGTCCCCCCGTTTCAAAAATGCTACGCCTTTGGAAGAGATGAAAGGTTGGGGTTTGCCCTTAGCGTCTCGGCAGAAAAAAGCGGCAGGCGATAATTATTTATTGGTGGGCGATGCGGCTTCTGCCATCAACCCTGTGACGGGAGAAGGGATTGGTACAGCGATGGTTTCTGGTTTTGTAGCAGCTCAGTTTATTGCACAGGCTATTCAAAATCAACGTTTTACAGAAGATGTTTTTAAAAACTATGATAGGGAAATGATGCGCCGCCTCCAATCCGAAATCAAACATTTTAATTTTCTCATGTCGTTTCGATTTGAAAAATGGATTAATTGGTTTGTCGAAGTAGCGATACGGCTGCCGTTTATGTCCCAATATTTTGCCTACCAAAATCGCAATTGGTTGGATACGGCTTTCAATAAACCCATTGAAGTCAATCTTTAAATTAATCGTATAACTCTAAAAAATAGTATGATTTCAACTCAAATGCCCGTTTGCATCATTGGTGCGGGCCCTGGCGGCGCAACGACTTCCATTTTTCTGTCTAAACAGAAAATTCCACATATCATTGTGGATAAAGATGTGTTTCCGCGCGATAAAATTTGTGGCGATGGTTTAGACCTCAAAGTGATGCGCGTTTTGAAACACATGGATCCGACGATTACGCCCGAAACCATTTTTGGAGACCAGCCGTTTGTGAAGGCTTGGGGCGGGCGCGTCACGGCTCCATCGGGCTATTCCAAAGCGGTGATTATGAAGCCTGATGCCCATGACCCGATTCGCCATCCGATGTTTTGCATTTCCAAACGATTCAATTTTGACCAATATTTGGTTGAAAAATTAGATAAAACCTATGCAGAAGTCCATTTTGGCACGAAAGCAACCAAAATTGAACGCAAAAAGGATGGTATCGAAGTCACTTTTGTAAAAGAAGGCAAAACCTATAAAACTTTTTGTAATTTAATTGTCGGTGCAGATGGCGATCATTCAGTGGTCTTGCGCGAGTTGGATGAGCGCAAAATTGACCGAAAACATTATTCTGCAGCCTTGCGGCAATATTGGAAAAATGTGGGCGGGATGCACGAAGACAATTTATTAGAAGTTTATTTCAAAAAAGAATATCCGATTGGCTATTTTTGGATTTTCCCATTGCCGAATAATGAGGCAAATGTCGGTTTTGGGATGTTGAGCGATATTATTTCGCAAAAAAAAATCAATTTGAAGGAGTGCATGCGCGATATTATCGAAAATGACCCTGTTATGGCTCCGCGTTTTAAAAATGCAACGCCTTTGGAAGAGATGAAAGGTTGGGGATTGCCCTTAGCGTCTCGGCAGAAAAAAATGATAGGAGACCATTATTTATTGGTGGGCGATGCGGCTTCTGCCATCAATCCTGCGACTGGAGAAGGGATTGGTGCAGCCATGGTTTCAGGATTGATAGCAGCTCGTTTTATTGCGCAAGCCGTTCAAAATCAAAATTTTACAGAAGCCTCTTTTACAAAATATGATAAAGAAATGCAGCGTCGATTGCTGCCTGAAGTAAAATATTTCAATCGCTTCATGTCGCTTGGGTTGGATAAATGGATTAATCCCGCGATTGAAGTTTTTCTGCGCGTGCCGTTCATACAGGCGTACTATGCACGGCAACATAAAAAATGGCTTGATACAGCGTTTAATAAACGGATTGAGGTGGATCTTTGAATTTTGGGGTAGGATGGATGTACGGATTTCACGGATTTTACGGATTTTTACGGATTTGGATCTAAAAATCCCGTGAAAATCCGTGAAATCCGTGAAATCCGTACATCCATTGTATTTCAAACTGTATATTTGCCTTCAAAAATCAATGATACTGTTATTCATCTTCATTCTGGGCTATTGCGCCATTGCTTTCGAGGCACAAATCCATATCAATAAAGCCGCAAGTGCCATGTTGACAGGCGTTTTATGTTGGACAGCTTACATTTTGGCGCACGGAGATGCGCATGTTGTCAACTTACAACTCGAAAAACACCTTAGCGACATTGCCGCAATCCTCTTTTTCCTCCTCAGTGCGATGGTGATTGTCGAACTTATCGACGCACACGATGGTTTTGACATTATCACAGAACGCATTCAAACGACCCGAAAGGAAAATTTAATTTGGATTATTGGCATTATAACCTTTTTTTTATCGGCTCTTTTGGATAATATGACCTCTACGATTGTCATGGTTTCGCTTTTGCGCAAACTCATGACGGATAAATCGGATCGGTGGCAGTTTGCGGGCATCATTGTCATTGCGGCAAATGCAGGTGGCGCATGGTCTCCATTGGGTGATGTGACGACGACGATGCTGTGGATTGGCGGGCAAATCAGTCCCATAGGCATTATTTCAAAACTTTTTGTACCAAGTTTGGTTTGCCTAATTGTGCCTTTATTGCTCGTGAGTCGAAAAATGAAAGGGCATGTTCGCGTTCCAACAGATAATTCAAAAACAGATGGAAACAATATGCCTACGACTGCTTTTGAACGCAATGCTGTTTTTGGAGTAGGCGTAAGTGTATTGTTATTGATACCTGTTTTTAAAATGGTGACACATTTGCCCCCATTTATGGGCATTTTATTGGGATTATCGTTGATTTGGTTGATAACGGAGTGGATTCATGTAGGCAAAGTCGAGGAAGATAAACATACTTTTTCGGTCGTACACGCCCTTCGCAAAGTGGATACGCCCAGTATTTTATTCTTTTTGGGCATTTTATTGGCGGTAGCAGCATTGGAATCCGCAGGACAATTGACTTGGATGGCGCAACAATTGACACAACATGTTGGAAATGAAACCGTCATTGTATTGAGCATGGGCGCATTATCGGCGGTGGTGGATAATGTGCCATTAGTGGCGGCGGCGCAAGGCATGTATCCATTGAGTCAATATCCGACCGACCATTTTTTCTGGGCATTTTTAGCATTTTGTACGGGAACAGGCGGGAGTTGTTTGATAATTGGTTCGGCGGCGGGCGTAGCAGCAATGGGAATGGAGAAAATAGATTTTTTTTGGTATTTTAAATCCATTGCAGGATTGGCTGTGAGTGGATATTTGGCGGGCGCGGCGATTTATTTGCTGCAAAACGCTTTTTTTTAATATTATTTGAATCAGGAATGTGGGAATGATTGGAGTTAAGGATAGCGTTTTTTGTAAAAAATCAAAAAAATCCGTCCTTAACTCCAATAATTCCCACATTCCTAATTTAAAAAGATTCTTTTCCGAACCTTCAAATTGTATTCAATATAATTAAAAAATATTAATAGGACCACAAATCATGTTCATAATTAAAAATGTCTTGTTTGATTTTCTCTCCTTCCAATAAAATATCAATACCACTCAAATACTGTTGCAAACGACGGTCATACACATTCGATTCTTTGAAAATGTAACTTGAAAAACGGCGTTGTTCAAACAAATCTTCCCAAGAAGTTGGATTCGCATCATTATTATCGGCGAAAACGCGGTGTTTACCAAAATATTCGCGACAATCGGGGTAATAAATCCAGAATAATGGTTGTTCATACAAGAAATTACCTGCTTCATCCGTTTGGTCTTTCAGGGGCGCGATACCCAAAATCCGCACTTTAAAAACAGAAGCTTCTTTATCAAAAAACCAAACTTCCTTCATTCGGAAGCGTTTAACCGACTCTGCATCCATTTTATTTTCGACCACCCGATATTTTTGTTCAAACGTATTAGGGTCGAAATACGGAATCGTATCAATACTGCTGCCCAAAGTCATCACTTCTCTTGCGGACAATCGGTGATGAAATTTATCATCTTCGATACTATACGCCCGCAAAGTAGAATCCTTCACACCGTCCATGACGATGGTGATAAACGGTTCTTCAGGATAACTGAACGGCAAATTCATTTTTTCGCGTACATCTAATACACGCCAAACCCGTTTTTCCCACATAATGTCGGCTTCCCGAATGCCTTCATAGGGCAAGGTTTGTTTTTCCAAAATCGTACTTTTTTGCACAATTCCATCTAAAGGTGCATCAGCGTCTGGTTTTGGTGCGCCTCCATTGGTTCTTAAGGCTTCGATTTTCACATTTGAGGGTACTTTGTTACCGCCGCCGCCTGTATTCGGGGTTGCGGGACGGGGTGTGCTGGTCGTCGTTGTGGTTGCGGGTCTCGATGCGGGTGCGGATGTCCCAGGCGCGGGCATGGTGGAGTAGTCAGGAAATGCGTCATCTTGTGCAGATGCAGTTGCAGACCAAGCCATACATGCCGTGAAACCAACCAATTTTAGAGCAAACTTCATGAATGCTGAAATGTTTAAAATAGGTGATGACAAAGATTGTTCGATAGCCAAAACGCATTTTTTGATTTTTTAGTGTAAATTGTGACAGGATTTGCGAAAACATCGCTTGCATGGACGAAAAGAAAGTAAATTGTATCGCTATTTGCCAAAATGGGAGCGATTTCTACATAACAAAGTCGCTTGAAAAGCGTTTTCCAGCAGACAGTCTTTTAACTTTTTCAATAAAAACAACTAAAAATCCTATTGTAAAATGAAACCACAATACCTCTATTGGAGCTTTTGCTGTTGCCTACTGTTGCAGTGGGGCGCACCTGTCAGGGCGCAAGCACCTGATTTTATCGTCGAAAATGGCAGATTGGTCTTGCCAGGCGCAATTCAATTTGATACAGCCGACCAAGTAGCAATGGACGCTGAAACAAATAAAATATTAGATGCCATTGCTTTATACATGAATAAAAAAAATTACATTAGCACCTTGCGCATCGAAGGTCATTTTGAACAAGAAGCATCTACGACAGATGCCCAAAATCGAAGTGAAAAACGCGCCCTTTCGGTCACGCAAGCATTGGTCAAACGCGGCATTGCGTGTGACCGATTGATAGCGGTCGGTTTTGGTGGCACGAAACCGATTGCATCGAATGAGTCTGTTGAGGGGAGGGGCAAAAATCGACGAATTGAAATCCGTCCTGCTGCGATGCGCAAACGCCCAATCGGTGGTTTGCCCATAGATGGCGGCGGAAAAGTAGCGGCAAATCTCTGTCAGTAAACTCGGATATTCTTGAATGGAAGCACCAAGTGCGGCAAGTTGCAACTTGCTGCACTTGGTGCTTCCAAAAGCTCGTTTTTCAACTCAAAGTGCGGCAAATTGCAACTTGCCGCACTTTTTCTATCCAAATTTCTTTTTTTAATTGAAAATAAACTTATACGCTTATTTTTTATTCAAAGCATCAATCACATCGTGCGTAATATCATACGATGTATTGGCATATAAAAACGAGCCACCTTTGACATAACTCATTACAAAATCATACCCTTTGTCTTCCTTCATTTTTTCCAAAATCGCCGTTACTTTTTTCTGCAACGTCTCATTAAATTTCTGCGTTTCCTCCATCAAACCTTTGGCACGGCGGTCGCGTTCTTCCATAATGGACTTTTCTTCTTGCATCAATTGCTGTTGTTCTGCCTCCAAAGTCGCACGCGGTGTATCGCCTTTTTGCGCTTTTTCTTGCAAACTCATGGCTTTTTGTTGCAATGCCCGCCCTTTTTCCTCCAAAGAAGCCGATAAATCACGCTCTTTTTTCTCAAATGCTTTTTTCTCGCTTTTGAAAAAAGTATATTTTTCGTAGAGCGAATCCAAGTTGACATACATCACTTTCAACGATGGAGCGACAGGTACAGGAACCGTTACCGTTGCACCAGTGGAATCTTTTTTCGTGACCATCACAGACGCGGGCGGCGCACTGCGTTTCCAATATAAATTACCCACTAAAAGGAGTAAAACTGCGTTCAAGGCTAATGAAATCGCGCCAAGATTTTTCATATGTACGAATGGTTTTGTTGACAAAATCCTATTTTTCGGCGGCAAAGCTACTGAAATCCTTCCAATTCCAATCATTATTTTTTGTCAAAACCTTTGATACTTTGCACGATTCTTTCGTCAATAGTTCACTAAGTAAATTATTTTGTTGGTGAATTAACTTTTTTTTTGCGAAAATTCGCACCCAATATGCCCAATTTTATATTTATTTTTTAAATATTTTCAAAATATAAAATGTATTTTACCTTTATTTTAGAATAAAAATCATTTGCATATCTACATATCTATTTGAATAGATATGAATAAAAATGAATTTTTATTTGGTTAATTCAAAAATGATTAACTATATTTACATTTATTTTGAGAACTCAGAAAGTGGTCATATTCTTGTAACCTTTTTTAAAACCAAATTATATTCATGCTTAAATCGTCCTCAAAAGCGTCCACCATGCCCGAAACTACGAACCCGACCGAATTGAAACACATTCGCAAAAGTGTCGAAGAATCTGTTATCCTCGGCATTCTTAATCTTGCTGATACGATTCGCAAGAAAGGCGATGTCATTTGTCATCGATACAACATCACCACACAACAATGGATTTTGATGTTGCACCTTGCTAATGACCCCAATATTCCGTATTTTGAAGGCAGCCGTATGAAAAAACAAATGGTTGCTGCCGAATTAGCGGATGCGCTTAATGTGTCTCGTCCAAATATTACTAATTTAATTAATTCGTTGATTGAGAAAAATTTAGTTCGGCAAATCGAAAACAAGCGAGACCGCCGCCAAAAATATTTAGCATTGACGGAAGACGGTTGGAAAATCATTGATGGCATTGAGCCGATTCGCCGAAAATCCAATCGCAAATTGTTGGCAGACCTGACGGCGGATGACAAACAGAATTTTTTCGGATTTTTGAAATATTGTATTGAAAAATTCGCACTCGCACCCAAATCCTAACCGAATTTTAGATTGTTTTTTTATAATTTAAAAAATCATTGATATTCAAACAGTTAAGACAATTTTTAGGCTCTAAACCACCTTTTTGGGCGGCAAAAATACCATACTGAACATGGTCTATCCCCGCACAACTATGCGCGTCTGGATGAATCCCAATTAAAACCCCCTTATCCATTGCCATGGGTATTTTCGTCCAATCCAAATCCAATCGATACGGATGGGCATTCAATTCTATGGCGACTCGATTGGCTGCACATGCATCTATAACCTTTTGATAATCAATGGGATAGCCTTCCCGTGAGAGCAATAATCGCCCTGTTGGATGTCCCAAAATAGTAGTATATGGATTTTCAATCGCTTTGATAAGTCGAGTGGTTGCTTTGTTGATGTCCATTTTGAGGTTGGAATGAATGGAGGCAATGATAAAATCAAATTGTTTTAAAATATCCTCCGCATAATCCAACGAACCATCATTTAAAATATCGGATTCGATGCCTTTTAAGATTTTAAAATCCGCAAATGTTTTGT
Organism: Bacteroidota bacterium; assembly: GCA_039804385.1. Lineage (GTDB taxonomy): Bacteria > Bacteroidota > Bacteroidia > Chitinophagales > Saprospiraceae > JAAFJT01. The sequence goes on along the minus strand of JBDLWG010000636.1, from coordinate 1,153 downwards.
TGAGCGCGTCTATTTCTGCCCATTGTTGATACAAACGGTCTTCTTTGAGCCCATTTGCATAAAAAGCGGCTTTGGAATGGTCTGTAATCCCAATATATTTAAAACCTTTTGTTTTGGCATAATGCGCCATTTCGGATACCGTATTCAATCCATCTGAATAGGTCGTATGCGTATGAATCACGCCTTGCAAATCCGAAACCGTGATGAGTTGGGGACGCTGTTTTTTAAAAATAAAATCAGCATGTTCGCGCAAAACGGGGTCGAGATACGGGATATTCGCTTTTTCAAAAACGGCTGTTTCAGTAGGCAAGTTTTTGAAAGAAATACCTTGGGTTTGTTGCACAAAAGCGTCTAAAAAAGGGCGTGTTCCTGTATATAAAAATTGTTTTGAACCAAAATCATTCGGTTCACAAGTGTATAAAATCGCCGATTCGATGGCATTATCCAACGTTTCGGGCGTGAATACGTACTGTTGTTCTTTTTTTTGAATGGTTTTTAAACCTTCTAATTCATTGATTTCCAAAGGATTCAATCCTAATAAAATTTCAACGCGTTCAATCACAGGCAATTTGCGTCGAAAGGCACCGACGAAACTCATCGGCGCGTTTGGAAACTTTTTTTTCAAAAGATTTAAAAAATGATGGGCAGTTGCTTCTACCGTTGCAAAGTGAATCTGATGTTCTGATTTGAAATAATATTCTAATACTTTTTGAATTTCTGTTTGCGTTTTTTTGCCAAAACCATGTAGTTCAATCAATCGATTTTCGGCACACGCATATAATAATTCTCCAATGGTTTCGATACCCAATTGTTTCCAAATCGCATGGATTTTTTTAACGCCTAATCCTTTGATTTGCAACATTTTAATCACACCTACTGGCGTTTTTTGCGCATAAGTTTGGAAAGCCTGAAGTTGCCCTGTTTGCAACAATTCCATGATTTTTTCAGCCGTACTTTTGCCAATGCCTTTGATGGCTTGCATCGCAGGCAAAGGGCAATCGGCAAGAGGCGTTTCCAATTTGCGCAAGGTGATATACGCATTTTGATACGTTTTAATTTTAAACGCATTTTCCTCATGCAATTCCATGATAGCCGCAAGGTCTTGGAAAGCGCGAGCGATTTCTTTATTGGTCATAACAAGTTGATTCTAAAT
>JBDLWG010000635.1:0-4062 GCA_039804385.1 Bacteroidota bacterium | reverse complement strand
CTAAGATAATTACCTTGCTCTATCGCTTTTTTTCCTTTTTGCGGATTGGCTGTATGGCGATTGGCGGGATTGGGGCTTATTATCTTTACTATTTGAAAATCAAGGTTTTACGACCGATTTTTAAACCGATTACGCAAGTTTTAGTTACATCTGCTGTCTTATTGATGACGTTGTGGGGCGTAGAAGTGCCTGTGGTGAACCATGAATTTTATTCGCTTTTTTTCATCATTATCATCTTAAATTTTGCGGCGAATCCAGATTGTTTGGTCAGTTTGGAAAATAAAACGTTGGATTATTTGGGTAAAATATCGTATAGTTTGTATATGTGGCATGGGGTGGCGATTATTATTGCACTTCATATTGCTCAATTAATCAATGTTAAAATCGATGATTTTGTTTCTAATGCGGTATATTATGTTTTGACGATGTTGATAAGTGTTGGATTTGCAACCCTTTCTTATGAATATTTTGAAATGCAATTTTTAAAATTCAAACATTTATTTGTAAAAATTCAAAGTGGCAGTGAAAAACCCACTTCTGAGTCGAACCTTGTGCCAGAAATGGCAATATCGAATCCAGAAATCGACCTATATCACACACGGGTCAAACAACCACAAACGGTTACATCAGATTAAAAAATTATTTTAACTCAAGTTGCGCGTTAAGTAGCTAATGTTAAATAATCAACAACAACGTTTGGAGGGTTTCAAACCCTCCAAATGTTATACACTCTTGAAAATCAACCTTTTAGCACGTATTGTTTTTTGTCGATTCTTTAAATTCAGACCCTAACAACCAGCAATCATTTCCTTAATTTTTGATTCCATTTGTATCTTTTAGGGGCATTGCTGCATCTATTTTTTAGAGGTACATTCATTTTTAACCTTGATTTACATCTAAAAAATTATCTTTGCGTCAAGGAATTAAAACGATTGATAATACCATGCAGACTCCTCCTAATGCTGTCCCTACGCCTGAAACGGAACAACCGAATCCAAACGGTTCTGACCGCAATTTGTTATATATAGCTTTATTGGCTTTGTTTTTTGCGGCGGCTGTCGCGTATTGGTTTTATCGGCAGTTGGAGGAAGCCGAGCGCAAAAATGATGCGAAATTACAATCTTTAACCGTTTCTTTGCAGTTGCAACAGGAACAAAATTTGATTTTAGAGCAAAAATTGCGCGGTCTGCAGGATTTATCTCAAAATGTCCGTCAGAAACAAGATACGATTGTGCGCCTCAAAGCGGCGATGGATGCCCAAGAAAAAGCACAAAAAACCTTGATTTTGCAAAAAGAATCCTTGAAAAAACAGATTTATGCCTTAGATTCCATTCTGAAAAAGCGGAATGATGAAATTTGGATTCTAAAACGCCAAAATCCTGCCAATCGATTGAAACGATAATTGGGTAGCATTGGAACACGGATGGCGCGGATTGGGCGGATTTTCGCGGATTTTTATTTTATATAAAATTTTATTTTAATTTTCACTATGAATTTAAATTTTATCAAAAAAAATAAAAATCCGTGTAAATCCGCCCAATCCGTGTTATCCGCGTTCCAATTGTAACCAATTAGCTATTTTTGCCTACGCAACTGCTATATCGATTTCACCGTCTCCCATCTGTAAAGGCATCATTTTCAACAACTTTTAACAACCTCGCATGAAATATTTTTATACTTTAATCATGGGATGGTGTTGCCATTTTCCCTTGTTAGCGCAATTGGATAGCATTCATTGGATGCCGCCGATGCACGCCCGTTTGGATTGGGGTAACCAATATCTCTATATTTCTACGCCTGAACGCACCCCTTTTGCGGTCACGATTCAAGACGGTTCGGGTAATGTCATCAATACGGTGAGCATTAGTAATACGATGCCTTACACGTACCATGTCGGTAGTACGAACAATACTTATACCCTTGTGACCGAAGCCGATTTACATAAACCATTGAAAAACAAAGGTTTAGTTTTGTTAGGAACGAAAAAGTTTTATGCCTATTTCCGTTCGCACTCGTCGAGTAATAATCAAGCGGCTGATTTGACTTGTAAAGGCAGGGCGGCTTTGGGCAAGACGTTTCGGATTGGACATTTATTGCAAGAGTATGGAACGCAAAAAGCCAATTTTATTGGGGTAACAGCCACCGAAGATTCTACACAATTGATTTTATCGCAATACAATCGGGCAGTAGCGTTTCGCAAAAATGGGACCGATGTAACGACGAATGGGGCAGATACGATGTGGATTCAAAAAGGAGAATCCTTGGTTTATACCCAATATTTGACTAATTCGGCGAGTCAGCCGCCGAATGGTTTGATGGGTGCTTTGCTGACGAGTTCTAAATTGATTGCGGTGAATGTCGGTTCTTGGTGTGGTGCGCCCGTGACGGTGAGCGATAAAGATGTGGGTATTGACCAAATTGTGCCTGTTGAAAATGTTGGAAAAGAGTATATTCTGTGCAGAGGCAATGGTTCGCCGACGTTGGAACGTCCGATTTTGGTCGCGCACCGTAGTAATACTCAAATTAAAATGAATGGGAATCCGACTCCTGTTGTAACGTTGAATGCAGGCGAATTTTATGCGGTGCCAACCAGCAATTTTACAACGAATAATAATTTACATATTAAAAGTAATTATCCAATTTACGTCTATCAGAATATTGGCGGTTCTCCTGCGGGGACTTCCAATGAATTTCGGACGGCAGGTTTGATTTTCGTACCACCGATTAGTTGCGCGATTCCGAATGGGATTGACAATATTATCGAACCGAATGCGATTGGAACCATGCTTTTTGATGGCGGGGTGATGATTACAGCCATGAAAGATTCTGCTGTACAGGTTTTGATTGATGGGGTGGCGGCAAATATTGGTACGCCTTTTTCCGTTCAAGGCAATCCCGATTTTGTGACGTATCGACAATTGACGTTGTTTAGTTTGACAAGACGCATTTCAACCATTAGTGTTAAAGCGGCGGGCGCGGTGCAAGTGGCGATGTATGGTCAGAATAATGCGGCAAGTTTTGCGGCTTTTTACTCAGGATTTAGCAAAACGATTGAGCCAAGCGTCGAATTAGTGAATATTGGGGACGGCGTTTGTCCCGATACGTTGATAGCAAGAGGCAAATTTGATGGGGTGCAATGGACGTATGAAGATTCGATTGTCAAATTTGGAAAAGATACGATGTTGATAATTTCCGCGCCAGGGCGATACATTGCAGAAGGTTATTTGGGCGTTTGCCGTCAATCGGAGACGGCGGCGGATACGTTAGACCTTGAATTTCAATCACCTGCGTTCCCGTACACGTATAAACAACCTGCTTGTTTTGGAGAATCGAATGGTGAAATTCGGTTTGGAAAACCATCGGGTGGCTTTCCGCCCTATCAATATTCCGTAGATAATGGACGTACTTTTTCCCAAATCACCTTGTATAATCGCCTCAAAGCGGGGACGTATCAATTGGTTGTGCGGGATTCTTTGGGTTGCTACAACCGACCTTTGGGTTTGCGAGTGGGCGAACCGGCGCAATTAACGGTTGATATAAAGCCGTATAGTTCGTATCCGGGAGTCTTAAAAGTGGGTAAATCGTTGCAAATGCAAGGGATTCCGAATCGAAAAATCATCAAAACGGTCTGGATTCCCAATGATACAGCAACGTGCACCAATTGTTTATTCCATACCATTCATCCTACCCAAACGACTTATGTGCAATTGACTGTGACGGATTCGGCAGGATGTATTGCGTTAGACACGTTTACGGTCTATGTCGAACCCAATATTTTTGCGCCCAATGTGATTTATCCAGAATCACAAAACGTTGAAAATAAATCATTTACGTTATTTAGTCAAGATGATTTGCCAATTCACCATTTGGCAATCTACGATAGATGGGGCGAACATATTTTCGATGCCCGTGATATTAAAACGAATCATTTAGAGCAAGGCTGGGATGGAACGTTTAAAGGGCAAAAAGTTGGGGTAGAAGTATATGTATTTTTTGCGGAAGTAGAAGTTTTGCCAGGTCGAGTGGTGCTGATAACGGGCGATATTACGGTACTGCATTGAT
>JBDLWG010000634.1:0-5869 GCA_039804385.1 Bacteroidota bacterium | reverse complement strand
TCGAAGGATATATAAAACCATATTCTTTACAATGCGCAACGAGTTTTTTAAAAACATCATCTTGGCTTTGGGTTTTGACTTTAGTACTCATAATCAATTGAAAATTAATAAATTAGGATATTATTAGAACCATTTATTATTTTTATAATAAATCTGTTAGCTCATGCAAATTCAACAATTGCATGGTTTTCGCATCTACGATAGCGATAAAATGCACTTGTCCTGCCTCTCCTTGTCGCGCTTCGACGACATATTGATTGGGTTTAGACTTATCTTCTACGACCGAATAGGTCAACGATTGTTTATTTTTTTGCAAAATCTGCTCCACTGCCAACACATGTGGGCTGAGACTGACCATTTTAATAATCTTTTTTTGGGTATCCGCAGGCAATTTCCGTGCAGAATCCAACGCGCCGACCATCGAACCTGCTGCATTTTTCAATTGCGCCGTTGCATTCAACTCCGAAGCCGTGACCACAGGCGATTGCGAAGTGGAAGCCGAATTGCCATTATCATTCGTACAAGCCGTTAACAAAACAGCATGGAGGCATAAGATTTTAGAAATTAGTTTCATCGTAGAGAAAAGTTTTTTGTTTTAAAATTTCGGAAAAACAACTTTATCAATTTGGATATACGTATCTTGCAAATGGTCAAAATCATTATCAGTTGTCAACAATGGAATATCCAAAACGTGCGCTGTTGCTGCTATCCATAAATCATTTTTACCCATATTTCGGGCAGACATTCCTTTCGGCAATGGCTTTTCTAATAATTTCCCTTGACTATAAGTATCAATCGTTCCATAAGCTCTAATAATCGGCTCCACATTAATATCAGATACCATAAAATGATTTTCTAATTGGTCTATCAATGTCATCCGATGCTGATTCCAACGATTGCGAAGTCCAAGCGCATATAATTCGCCCCAACAAACGACAGACACTATATGATTTGGATTTTTTGAAATATTAAATTGTTCCCTGATGTATCTCCATCGCTCATCTTGGCGAAAATAATACAAAAGTATGTTTGTATCGAATAAGTAATTTTTCATTTTATTGGGTTAGTTGTAATAATAAATCTTCAATTGGTTCTTGCAAATCAAAGGCTTTCGCCCATTTGTCGGCTTCTTCCCAATTCGTACCTTTGAAATTTTGCGCTTTTTTCAAATCTGCTACGGTTATTGTTTTGGCTGTGCGGCGAAAAGTGGGTTCTGTGAGTTGCACAGGACGGGACAAATTATCCCATAAGATCCAAATCTGGATTAATTCAGTCACATCTGTTGTGGATTGAATCCGTTTGATAAGGTGCTCTTGAATATGAGCAAGGATATTATTATTCATTTTCTTGATTTTTTGATTTTAAATAATTGACATTAAGACGCTATTTCACCTCAAAGATACGCGAATGGTTACATTTCAGAAGTATTATAAAACTGTATTTTCGGGTGATTTTCTTGCGCCACTTGCATTGCCCATGCCGATTCTGCCAAAAAAACTAATTTTCCATCTTTATCTCGCGCCATATCGCGGCGGCGGCGTTCATACAGCTCGTCAATCGCTTTTTTATCAGTCGAATGTACCCAATACGCTTTGTGCAATTGCACTGGTTCATATTCAAAACTTGCCCCATATTCATGTTTCAAACGGTACTGAATTACTTCAAATTGTAACGCTCCAACCGTCCCAATAATCTTACGTCCATTAATATCTTTGGTGAACAATTGTGCAACGCCTTCATCCATCAATTGTTCCAAACCTTTATGTAACTGCTTGGTTTTCATAGGGTCTGTGTTCAACACATAGCGAAATTGCTCAGGTGAAAATCTTGGAATTCCTTTGAAATGCAGCACTTCTCCTTCTGTAATCGCGTCTCCAATCTTGAAATTACCTGAATCATACAAGCCCACAATATCGCCTGGATAGGCTTCATCAATGACCGATTTTTTATCTGCCATGAATGCTGTCGGATTGGAAAAACGCATTTTTTTGTTATTTCGGACGTGTAAATAATTGACATTTCGTTCAAATTTGCCCGAACAAATGCGTAAAAAAGCGATTCTATCCCGATGATTCGGGTCCATATTCGCATGGATTTTGAAAATAAAACCTGTAAATTTGGCTTCATCGGGTGCAACATAGCGTTCTTCGGTTTCACGCGGTAGTGGAGTCGGCGCGATTTGCGTAAAGCAATCTAACAATTCTTTTACCCCAAAATTATTGACCGCCGAACCAAAAAAGACAGGTGAAATCTCGCCAGAACGATACGTTTCAGGGTCAAACGGGTCATAAATGGATTCGACCATTTCCACTTCTTCGCGCAAGGTTTTGGCAGCACGTTCATTGATAAGTTCGTCTAAACGCGGGTCTGCCAAATCTTCAATTATCGTTGTTTCATCTTCAAACTGTTTAGAATGAGCGCGAAACAAAGATAATTTTTGTTCATACATATTATAAACGCCTTGAAAACTTTGCCCCATGCCAACGGGCCAACTCAACGGACGGACTTTCAAACCCAATTTTTGTTCGACTTCATCCAACAAATCAAAGGCATCTTTGCCCTCTCTATCCAACTTATTGATGAAAACAATAATCGGTGTTTTGCGACGACGCGAAACGGCAACCAATTTTTCGGTCTGACTTTCCACGCCTTTTGCTACGTCGATGACGACAATGACACTATCCACTGCGGTCAAAGTTCGGTACGTATCTTCGGCAAAATCTTGGTGACCAGGTGTATCTAAGATATTGATTTTCAAATTATTATAATCAAAAGCCATGACTGACGTAGCCACAGAAATCCCGCGCTGCCGTTCAATTTCCATAAAATCGGAAGTCGCATGTTTTTTAATTTTATTGCTTTTAACTGCACCTGCGATTTGAATCGCGCCGCCGAATAAAAGTAATTTTTCGGTCAAGGTTGTTTTGCCCGCATCGGGGTGACTGATGATGCCGAAAGTACGTCGTTTATTGATTTCGATAGAGATTGACATGATAATTTTAAAATTTGTGCCGCGAAAGTACGTTTTTTTTGCGAAATGGCTTTAAAAATCAATTCATTGTATTTTTTTCAAAAGGGACTTTACGTAAGTCTTACGAAAGTCTTACGAAAGTCCTATCAAAACGGGGGACTTTACGTAAGTCTTACGAAAGTCCCCTTTTTAAAATAATATATGATTTACAACAATCCTCCAAATATATTTTTGGCATTCCGAGATGTAATCGCCCCCACCGTTTCCACAGAAACCTCTTTTACAATTGCCAATTTTTGCGCAATATGCGTCAAATAAGCCGTTTCATTCCGTTTGCCCCGAAAAGGCACAGGGGCTAAATAAGGCGCGTCCGTTTCTAAAACCATGTGTTCCAATGAAATATGCTTTAAAACTTCATCTAATCCAGATTTTTTATACGTTAAAACGCCACCAATCCCAATGTAAAAACCCAAATCAATAATCGCTCGTGCTTCTTCCACAGAGCCGCCAAAACAATGAAAAATCCCGCGTATCAAGGCTTTTTTGGTTTTTAAAATCTCCAATACTTCGGTCGTTGCGTTGCGCGAATGAATGACGATTGGGATTTGAGCCGCTTGCGCCAACTCCATTTGGCGTTCAAAAGCGAAAACTTGTTCTTTAAAAAACGTTTTGTCCCAATACAAATCAATTCCAATTTCGCCTACACCACAAAATTTTCTATCTTGCAACGTTTTTTCGACAAATTTTAATTCGGATAAATACGTTTCTTTCACGCTGCATGGATGCAAACCCGTCATCGCATGGCAATAATTCGGATATTTTTTTTCTAACGCAAGCATCGAAGGATAACTTACGCTATCGACATTCGGCAAATAAATCTGTGTAACGCCCGCCGCTTGAGCGCGTTGAATCATGGCATCTCGGTCTGCGTCAAACGCTTCGGCGTACAGGTGCGCGTGTGTTTCTATCAACATTGAAATTAAGGTTTATATTTAGATGCTTCTAATATTTTTGCTGCATTTTTGAGTTGAAACAATTGTTCTAAACTCGTATTCGGAAAACGTTCCATATATTGTCGAATGATTTGCAAGCCAATATAATTGCCGGTGCGTCCCGGTGCTTCGGGCGGCATCCCTGGCGAATTGGGTGCGGGCGCGTACAATTTCATAATATCTTTGGATTTTGTTGAATATAATAAATCCTGTTTGAGCAAATGCGACCAAATTCCGGGTTCATTTTTCTGGCACCATTTCGCCTGTTCAGCCGTGTAACCCCAAAGAATACTATCGGGCAAATGGGGCAATAATTTTTCAACAACGTACATTTGCTTCCCGTTTTGAATCATAAAATCTAACAATTTGTTTTCATTTGCGGCTTGTTCGGGCATCATATCTTGCACAACCGCCTCCATGACGCGCACAGGCAAGTGCGCTGCATCGAAAGTGCGCCGAACATAGGCAGGATATTCTAATACAGGGTCTGCATAATCGGGATGTTGCGCACCCAAAAACATATCTAAACCAATGCCCAAACCGTTATTCGGCAACACGATTGCGCCATAATTGTATTGCGCCACAAACGTATAAATTTCAGGAATGGGCTTGTTCGGAAAATAAAATTTGTAAAATCGAAACGATTTTTGTAAAATATTTTGAATTTTGTCAAAATTTTTAAAAACGATTTGCGTCGTATCCGCAATGCGGCGTACGGATGGATGCGTTAAATATTCGCGGACTCTGCTATGATATTCACCAACGGAATCTTGCAAATGCTTGACCCCGACAACACGTTCAAAAAACAAATTGTTGAAATTTGGATAGGCTTTTTCCAACCTTTTAATGCCTTCAAGATGGTGATTGCTGTCTATTTTCAACAAATCTTGGTCGAACCGATGCACCGTCAAAGTGACAGGCGGGATGTTATCAAGATTGGGAATAATGCGTTTGCGTTCCGTCGGTTCGTCCGACCGACACGCGCTCAACACCACAAAAAGACTGATTCCACAAAGAAATCTCATATTGGACATACATTTTTGTTGAAAAAGATAGTTAAAAGAACCGTTTCGCAAAACGCAACGGTATCTGTTGAAATTGTATTCAATCCATAAATGGGTCTCACATGAAACAAAAAATAGCTCATATTGCCTTAGTCGTGGCAGATTATGACGAAGCAATCGCGTTTTATACGCAAAAACTCCACTTTACGTTAGTGGAAGATACGCCTTTGAGTGCGACAAAAAGGTGGGTTTTGGTAGCTCCGCAGGATTCAACAGGTTGTTGTTTACTTTTGGCGAAAGCCGTCGGAGCAGAACAGGTGCGTCACATTGGCAATCAAACAGGCGGGCGTGTCTTTTTATTTTTGCACACAGATGATTTTGACCGCGATTATCAAAATCTGTTGGCTCAAAATATAACGATTATTCGACCTGTATCCACAGAAGCGTATGGAAAAGTCGCCGTTTTTGCCGATTTGTACGGCAATTTATGGGATTTAGTGGAACGCTTGTAGTTGGGAAATTTATTTCCCAATTTTAGGGTAGTCGGGAAATTTATTTCCCGCTAAATAATTGATTACCAATTATTTAGCGGGAAATAAATTTCCAACTACTATCTGTTTACTTAGCAAACTTAGAAAATTTCTTATTGAATTTGTCAATCCGACCTGCGGTATCAACCAATTTCATTTTGCCCGTGAAAAACGGGTGCGAAAATGCAGAAATTTCCATTTTCACCAATGGATATTCTTTGCCATCAGTCCAAATGATTTTATCTTTGGAGTTGACTGCGGAACGCGTCAAAAACGCTTCATCATTGGAAATGTCGCGGAACACGACGGTACGATAATTTTTTGGATGAATATCTTTTTTCATTCTTATTTTTCTTTATGAATGGATTTTGA
>JBDLWG010000633.1:0-4208 GCA_039804385.1 Bacteroidota bacterium | reverse complement strand
AACAACAATTCAATTACGTCACTTATGGCAGCAAGGTCAATAGTGAACATATTAGTCAGTTTTTAAATTATATGTTGGATGCCAATGTATTAAACCCGACTTCCAAAGACCGTCCAACGCCCATTTGTATTTGGGGCATGCACGGGATTGGCAAAACGGAGTTGGTTCAAGCGATTGCAGAAGACAAAAATTGTGCGTTTACGTACATCGCGCCTGCGCAATTTGAAGAAATGGGCGATTTGATTGGCATGCCAAAAGTAGTTGAAAGTACTGATAATGAATTGATTACACAATTAATTCCACCTGAATGGGTTCCTAAAAAGGCGGGCCCTGGCATTTTTTTAATAGATGATGTCAATCGGGCAGATGACAGGATTTTGCGCGGCATCATGCAATTATTGCAAAATTACGAATTGGTGAGTTGGAAATTTCCGAAAGGTTGGCAAATCATTTTGACGGCGAATCCAGATGGCGGCGATTACTCCGTGACGACGATGGATGATGCGATTTTGACGCGAATGATGCACGTCACAATGGAATTTGACGCTAAAAGTTGGGCAAAATGGGCGGAATCGGCAGGAATTGACGACCGAGGCATTAATTTTGTGCTGACTTATCCCGAAATTGTGTCGGGACGGCGGACGACTCCGCGTTCTTTAGTTCAATTTTTCAAAGCCTTGAAACCCTTGAAAAGTTTGAAAGAAAATTTGGAAATGGTCAAATTATTGGCAGATGGCTGTTTAGACCCAGAAACGACGCTGAGTTTTATTGCGTTTATCAATATGGATTTGGAAAAATTGATTTTGCCCGAAGAAATTTTAAATGCAACGGATTTCAAAATTGTGGAAACTAAAATCAAAAATTTGGTGGATGGGCAGACGCGCCGCATGGATATTTTGTCGGTGATTATGACGCGATTGACGAATTATTTGCTGATTGGCAAAACCGATTTGACCGAAAAGCAATTCACTCAATTGAAAAATTTTATATTATTACCATTGATTCCCAATGATTTGCGTTTGGCGATGGCACAAGAGATTGTCAAATCACCGCGTAAAGCCTTGAAAAAATTATACGCCGTACCCGAAATTGCAAAATTATTATTAACCAAAATGTAATCGTAGCGAGTGGCGTATTTTGAATGGGTTCTATAAGTCGTTAAATTTAAAGAATTGATCACAACGTTTGGAGGGTTTGAAACCCTCCAAACGTTATAAAACATTATACTATCTTGAATATCAACCTTTTATCAGGTATAACTTTTGTTTATTCTTTAATTTCAACTACTTACGCTCTTAAACGCGCCACTTGTTATATGCTAAAAAAACAATGCCTGCTCTCTCCATCATCATCGCTGTTTATAAAAATATAGCCGCGCTCGACCTCATTTTCAAAAGCCTTGCGCAACAACATTTTCAAGATTTTGAAGTCATCGTTGCCGAAGATAATGACGGTATAGCGATGCAAAATTTTATACAAAGCCTTGAAAATCAATTCTTTTTTAAAATCAAACATGTCTTGCAACCCGACATTGGTTTCCGAAAAAATAAGGCTTTGAATCAAGCAATTCGCGTATCGGCGGCGGATTATTTGGTTTTTATCGATGGCGATTGCGTCCTGCATCCGCAGTTTTTGGCAGCGCATTATCGACATCGGATGAGTGGATTTGGGTTGTTTGGTCGGCGCGTGATGTTGTCCGAAACCTTGACGAATCGTTTGTATGAAACCTGTGATTTAAACTCACTTTCTATTTTTAATTTAATTGTAAATCATTGTCAACGAATTGATTGTGCTTTTTATATCCCTTTTTTGAAACCTAAAATTCAAGCCAAAACAGGGATTTGGGGTTGTAATTGGAGCATTCATAAAAGCGCGTTACAGGCAATTAATGGGTACGATGAAGATTATGTCAAAGCGGGGATTGGAGAAGATACGGATTTGGAATGGCGGCTTTTTGCCACAGGGATTCAACTGAAAAAAATAAAACATTTGGCAATTCAATATCATTTGTATCACGTTGAAAACTATGCTTCTACGCTCGAAAATGAAGGAATTTTAATCGAAAAAAGAAAATTAGGCAATGTTGTTTGTGTGAATGGTTTGAATTAGGATTTTTAGGATTTTGGGAGATTTACGAAGGATTGATTTTGTAGGATAAGTAGTTGAAGTTAAAAAATCGACCAAAAAGAATGTTGATTAAAAAGTTGATTATCAAGGCATTATAACGTTTGGAGGGTTTGAAACCCTCCAAACGTTGTTGTCAATTATTTAACATAACCACTTAATCCTATAAAATCCTAATTCAAAAATTCAAATTAGGCGGTTTCTAATTTAGAAGCCATTGCAAATTGCACGGCTTTTGCCGCCGCTTCGAGTTCTGCGACCGTATTATAATAGTGTGGCGAAAAGCGAATTGCCCAATCCACCTTTTTTTTATTATAATCCAATAACGCGAAATTTCTAAAACTCATTGAAAAATTCAACTGATGTTTTTTCAAAATGGTTTTCATCGCTTCTGCCGAAATATTTTCCACTGCAAAAGTCACGATACTGCCCAATCGAACGCCTTGATCCAAGACGCGCACGCCTTCAATTTTGCTCAATAATTGTCGCATGGTCGCTCCTAATTGGATATTTATTTTTTCTACTTCATTGATATTCAATTGATTAATATAGCGCAAGCATTCTGCTAAACCAATCACATTTGCACTGGCATTTTCCCATAATTCAAATCTTCGAGCGGTCGGATAGAGGCTATATTCGTTGTCACCAACCCAATCTGCACCGCGCATATCCAAAAACAATGGATGCAAACCTGCCGTTAACGCCTTATCAGACACATACAAAAAGCCAATCCCTCTCGGTCCGCGTAAAAACTTGCGCGCTGTTGTCGTCAAAAAATCGCAATGAATGGTTTGCACATCCACCGAAATCTGCCCGACGGATTGACACGCATCTACCAAATACCAAATATTTTGCTCGCGACACATTTCGCCAACCGCTTCCACTGGTTGTATCAACCCAGAATTGGTCGGAATATGCGTCACTGCGACCAAAATCGGCTTATGTTTCAACATTAATTGTTTAAAATGAACCAAATCCAAATCGCCTTCGGGACGATTGCCGCCGCGCACGATTTCAATTCCAAACCGTTTTTGCAAAGACAAAAAAGCAATTTGATTTGAAATATAATCATCATCTGTGGTCAGGATGACATCACCTGATTTAAAGGAGATGGCGGACAAGACTTTATTGTATGCGTCGGTTGCACTACTTGCAAGCGCAATATTTAAAGCCTTGGTATTCAATAACTTAGCTGCTTCATCGTAAAAAGCAAGGAGCGCGTTTTGACGCAAATCACTGAGTTCATACCCACCTACTTCCGCTTCTTTTTCTAAATATTCGGTCATTGCCCGCGTAACGACGGTGGGCGGAAGGGATGCACCTGCATTATTGAGGTGGATTTGGGTAAGACAATGAGGCGTTTCCTGCCGAATTTTTTTAAGATTCATCATCACAATTTTTTTTAAATGAAACGATTGGTTTTTACATCAGCACGGAGCAAATATAGTCTTAAATTACAAATCACCAAGCAAAAGAAGATTTTTTATTATCTTTGTTTCAAAATTTCAATAAAATATGAATCATCATCAAATTAAAATAGAAAAAACCGCCCATTATTACACACATGGCACTATTTCGCCTCAAGTGAAGTATTTTTGGATAGCGGCGCATGGTTACGGACAGTTGGCAAGCAGCCTCATTCGCAAGTTTCAACATTTGGACGAGACGCATTTTGTGGTTGCGCCCGAAGGTTTGTCTAATTTTTATTGGGATACCAAAAAAGGAACTGTGGGTGCATCTTGGCTTACAAAACACCATCGATTGGATGAAATTGCCGATTTTTCGCGGTATTTATGGACGATTTACAACCATTTTTTGCCACAATTGCCTGATAATGTGCAAGTTATGCTATTTGGATTTTCGCAAGGCGCAACCACACAAGTTCGATGGATTTTGCAAAATTATCCAAAAATGCCGCATTTTGACCACCTGATTTTATGGGGTGGCGCATTGCCGAATGAATTGGATTACAGCCAATTTCCTAATTTTTTAAAACAATCTATTTATTTTGTTTGCGGGGATAAAGATGAATTTATGGATGCAAACAAGTTGCAATTGCACCATGATTTTGCAGCAGAACGCGG
>JBDLWG010000632.1:0-14074 GCA_039804385.1 Bacteroidota bacterium | reverse complement strand
GTATCAATACGACGACTGAAGAAAAGACCTTTGACGGTTTTAGAAAAGCCGTTATAGAAGGGGTTGATTCTTTTTTTTTGAGCTATCCAAATGTTATTCCCAAAGAAGAGCGTAAGCAAATTTTGGAGTGTAGTGACCCTAATTCAATCGTCCAATATTTTGTTTCAGCGCACCGCCGCAATTATTTAAAAAATAAACTTTATGTATTAATCGATGAATATGACCAATTTGCGAATGAATTGCTTTCGTTTAACCTCCCCTTTTTTGGGAAGTCGGTGATGGAAAATGGTTTCGTGCGCAAATTCTACGAACAATTAAAAAGAGCCACTTGGGACAGCACCATAGATCGCATTTTTATCACGGGTGTATCGCCTTTGACAGTGGATAGCATGACGAGTGGTTTTAATATTGCGACAAATCTGACGATTATTCCAACGTTTTATGAGATGATGGGCTTTACAGAAAAGGAGGTTGTGCAACTTTTGGGAAAGATAGAAATCCCTGAAAATCAATTGGTTACGGTCTTGCACGATGTCAAAACATGGTATGATGGGTATTTATTTGGGCGGTATCATACCGAACATTTATATAATCCGAATATGGTGTTGTATTTTGCGCAGGAGTATCAACGGCTCAAAAAATATCCCGAACTCATGTTAGATGCGAATATTGCTTCGGATTATGTAAAAATTCGGAATTTATTTAATATCAAAGGCAATGCGGAACAATTTGCTAAAGTCTTGCGCTTATTGACGGAAGTAGGGGGCATGGACTCTCGTTTAGTGCCGATGTTTAATTTGGAGCGCGCTTTTGGGTCGGAAGATTTAGTCAGTTTATTATTTTATATGGGTTTTTTGACCATTCAATATGAAGATTTAGGGAGTTATTATTTTACATTTCCGAATTATGTGGTTCGCAAATTGTATAACAATTATTTTTTAGAAGTCGTTGCCCAACAAGCGGATTTGCCGATTGACAATTCGGATGTTAATAAAGCGATTAAAATGCTTGCACAAGAGGGCAATCCTGAATTACTTTTCAAACAAGTAGAACAAATTGTTTTGCGAATGTCGCCAAAAGATATTGGGCATTTCAATGAAAATAGTCTTAAAGCAATCATAGTCAGCTTATTACATCAACAAAATTTTTATTATGTGCATACGGAATACGAATCCGATTGGACGTTTATGGATGTATTTTTAGAACCGATTCGGGGTTATAAAGTCAATTTTGAGGTGGCGATGGAACTCAAATATGCACTCAAAGGTGGGCGCGTTGCCACCGAAACGATTTTCAAAACGGCTGCGGCTCAACTTAGAGGCTATCTAACTTCTGAAAAATTTAAAGACCGAATCGCCATCAAATCCTATGTTGTGGTAGTGGTGGGGAATAAATTGCAATACAAATTATTAGAACAAATTAAGTAAATTTCGGATTTCAGAATACCAAAATGAGGATTCGCAAGATTATCCAAACCCACATCCACCAATTTTTAAGGCAAATAGAATGCTGTTTTTCGAGAGCGTATGTTTCGGAAACCTTGATGGTTTCCGAAACATACGCCTTATTATCAAACACTATTTTGTATTAAGTGGAATGCTTGGTCATACACTCATAAATTTTCATAAAAATACCGTTCAAAGTATCGGCATTTCAAATAAAAAGCCTACCTTTGCACCGCCTTAGCAAAAAGGACAGCCGAAACGAGTGGGCATGATACACTTGCATTTATTTCACGCTTAAAACCGAAAAATACAGTTAACCTAAAAAATTGAAAATCAATAGGTTATACTTTTCGGATTATTTTTGTAGCAATGAAAGAACAAGAAGGCGAACAGCAGTCTATTAAAGACAAAGCGGCTAAAGCATCCAAAGAAGTCAGTGCGGACGAGACAGAGGATGAAGGTGAATTGGTGTTGAACAACAACATGAGTTTAGTGACAGGCTCCGCACATGATGATTATGATTGGTCTCGCGGCAGACGTAATGAGGTGCATTACTCGAAAGAAGATGCCAAACAATACATGGAATCTTATGATGCGACGATGAAGGCGATGACGGTCAATGAAATCGTTCGCGCACGAGTCGTGTCTATCACAGGAACCGATGCCATTTTGGACTTGAATTTCAAATCAGATGGTTTACTGCCTTTATCGGATTTGCGCGACATGGGGCAACCCAAAGCGGGCGATATGGTGGACGTTTACGTTGAAAATCAAGAAGATAGCAAAGGTCGTTTGGTTTTATCCCGCCGCAAAGCGAAATTATTGCGCGCTTGGGAAGCGATTGTGGATTCTTTTACCAATGGTACGATTATTCGCGGTACGGTTATCAGCAAAACGAAAGGTGGTTTGATTGTAGATGCAGGTGGTTTGGAAACGTTCTTACCAGGGTCTCAAATCGACATCAAGCCGATTGCGGATTACGACCAATTTGTTGGAAAAGTCATGGAGTTCAAAGTGGTCAAAATCAATGAGACCATTAAGAATGCAGTGGTTTCTCATAAAGCATTGATTGAAAGCGATTTGGCAGAACAACGCGAAGCCATCATTTCTGGTTTGGAGAAAGGTCAAGTATTGGAAGGTACGGTCAAAAATATCACCGATTTTGGTGCCTTTTTGGATTTGGGCGGCGTAGATGGTTTGTTGTATATCACGGATATTTCATGGGGACGCATCTCGCATCCAAACGAAGTATTGCATTTGAACCAAAAAATCAACGTTGTTGTGTTGGATTTTGATGAGAACAAAAAACGTATCTCCTTGGGTCTCAAACAATTGCAACCACATCCTTGGGAAGTGTTGGCGCGCACCGTTAGTGAAGGCAGCACCGTTAAAGGTAAAATTGTCAATATTGAAGATTACGGCGCATTTTTGGAGATTCAACCGGGCGTAGAAGGTTTGATACACGTATCTGAAGTTTCTTGGGCGAATCAACCGATTAATGCGAAAGAATATTTCAAATTGGGCTTAGAATACGATGCAAAAGTCGTGACGATTGACCGCGATGACCGTAAAATGTCATTGTCTATCAAACAATTGAGCAGTGATCCTTGGTTTGTAGTGGACCAAACGTTCCCAATCGGCAGCAAGCACAATGGCGAAGTGAAAAATATCACTCAATATGGTGTGTTTGTAGAATTGGGTCAAGGGATTGGCGGTATGATTCACATTTCGGATTTGAGTTGGGTCAAACGCTATGCGCACCCTGCTGAATTTACGAAAGTAGGTGAAAAAATCGATGTGGTGATTTTGGAAATTGACAAAGACAATAAGAAAATTTCTTTAGGACATAAGCAAATTGAAGAAAGTCCTTGGGATAATTTCGCAACCGTTTTTGTACAAGGTTCTTACCATCAAGGGTTGATTTTGCGGAGAGACGATAAAGGGGCGATTGTTCAATTGACTTACGGTTTGGAAGCGTTCGCGCCTATCAAACAGTTGAAAAAAGAAGATGGTAACACCGCAGAGCAAGGTGAAAACTTGACGTTTAAAATCATCGAATTTAACAGAGATGACAAGCGCGTTTTAGTTTCGCACACGCGTTATGCAGATGACATCCGCCGTGAAAATGAGGCAGCAGAGCAAAAACGCAAAGATGCAGCCGAAAGTGCCGTCCGAAATGAAGAAAAAGCGGCATTGAAAGCGACTCAAGAGAAAGTAGAGCGTTCTACTTTGGGTGAATTGGATGCATTGACGCAATTGAAAGATAAGTTGAACTGATTCCTAACGGAATGACAAGATTTTTTTGTCATTCCGTAGGAAACCTATTGTTTTTTTTAATGGCGAAATTGGCGTTATAGTTGGTCAATTTATTTTCCGCTAAATCGTTGGTATCCAACGATTTAGCGGAAAAAATTGACCGACTACAAAGCCTCAAATTATTTCTTTTTCCACTCTGCGATGGATTTTTCATTCATCCGCACGTAATCCATATTTTTTTCCTTTTCAGCCATATCGCGGGATTTAGTTGCCGTTTCGATAGCTCCTTTTACATCGCCCATTTTAGCTTGAATCAACGATTTTTGACGCAATGTCCAGAATTTTTCGCCATTCATCTCCAACGATTTATTCACCCAAGTCAATGCTTGCGTCATATCTTTGCCACTTTCAAGGTAATAACGACCTGCCGCAAAATACGAATCGCCTGATGGCCCATTCATTGTAGATTTGATAGCCGCCATCATTTTAGCATCCGTCGGAACCGTGAACGGAATACTCACCCGCGTATTTTCCCAAGTCAATTCAATTTTAGCATCATTATTCGCGCAATCGGCGATATTAATGGTAAACGTTTCGGTTTTATCGCTCATTGTTGCCGATTTCAAATTGAAACGCGCTGCATCATCTTCCATTTTGTACCCATTTGAACCCCAGTTGCCTGTATTTTTGCTCAAAACAATCGTCCATTCGTCCTTCGCAGGAATCGTGTACAACGCATAAGTACCTTTTTGTAACCATTTGCCATTGAACTGAACCGAATCGCTAAACGTCAATTTCGTGGCACCATTCGCGCCCGTCCGCCACATTTCGCCAAAAGGGACTAAATCGCCATACACTTTACGCCCTTTCGCGCTCGGGCGAGAATATTCTAATTTCACATCCGTCAAACCAACTTGTTGACTCATCGTGGCAGTCGGACTTGGAGCTGGTGCTTGGATTTGCGCATCAAGGCTCAAAGCCAAAAAAGATGCACTTAATAATAGACCTATTTTTTTCATAACTCTCTGATTTATAATAAATTAAATAAAAATTCTCTTTTACCCAGCAATTTCCGCTTTGGAAAATTTTTGAAATAGGATGCTTATGATTTCAAGGAATTTAAGGAATTTTTCAGTTGAAAAGCACCAATTGTAACTCAAAATATCCTTTTTATCCTTCAAATCATAAGCATCCTATTTCAAAAATTTCCATAGCGGAAATTGCTGTCTTTTACCAAACAAATTGTATATCCTGCACCAAATCCGCGTGTAAACTTTTGCTTACAGGACACGTCAGGGCAGCATGTTCCAATGCTTTTCGTTGTTTTTCCGTATAACTTTTGTCTTGCGGCATTTTGATAACCGCCTCAATTTTAGAAATACGGCGCGGATTCGCCGCCATTCCTTTAAGAATTTCAACGCGAGTGCCATCAATATTGAGGTCATGTTGCCGCGCATAAATGCCCATGATGCTCACCATGCAGCTTCCCAATGCCGCCGCAACCAAATCCGTTGGCGAAAAGGCTTCACCTTTGCCATGATTATCTTTGGGCGCGTCCGTATGTATGATGTTATTCGATTGAATATGCACCATTTCCGTCCGCAAATCGCCTTGATAAGTGATAATTGCTGTCATAATTTGATTTTTATAATTATTTGATAATCAACAAATTACCAATTCATCCGTTTACACAAAGTCGTAATATGTGCCGTATGATGTTTCCCATGCCAAGCATATAAACCCAACATGCGTTTCAAAGGCAGATTAACCTCCATTTCGGGATGATAAAACGTGCGATTGAAATCCGCAGGCGATGTATTTTTCAAAATCGCCGTCCAACGTTCATGCATCGCTTTGAGCAATTGCAAAGAAACCTCCACAGGCAAGCGACTATCAGGCAACTCTGCCCAAAGTGCCTCTTCATACGGTTTAATCGTCGGATTTTCCTCCGTCAATGCCAATTTGAAACGGCAAAAAGCATTGATATGACTATCCGCCATATGATGCACGACTTGCCGCACCGTCCAACCATTCGGACGATAAGGCGTATCTAACTGATTGATATTCAAATTATTAACAGCATCAAAAACCGCTTTGGGCAAATTTTCAATCGCTTGAATCCAAGTTTGAATATGAGCAGTGGTGATGGTTGTTGGTGGTTCAAATACACCAATTGGGAATTTTAAAACATCGAGTGTAGTGGCTTCCATGATTTTAAAAAAAATTGTTTGAAAAATAGGCGGCAAATTTGGCGCAATGTTAGTGAACTTTTGTCAAATCAAGGTAGCTTTTTATAAAAAAATAAAAATTCACTTTTGCTTTGTAGGTTCAGATTTTTGCTTAAATTTGATTTTAGTTTAATCCGAAACGTTGTATGAAATTAAAACTCTACTCAATAATCGTTGTAAGTCAATTGTTTATAACGCAAATGGCTTTTGCACAAGAGCAAACGGAAACGTCATATCTAAGTGGCAGCTTACAAGCAAATGGCAATTTTTTTATCCGAGATTCGGCTATTGGCGCGGCAAATACGCCACAATATGACCGACAATTATTTGGTGCCGAAACTTGGCTTTCGCTCAAATATCAACGGGCTGGTTATGATATGGGTTTGCGTTTTGACATGTTTAATAATTCTAATTTATTGAATCCACAAGGTTCTTTTACTGGTCAAGGTATTGGTCGTTGGTACGTGCGCAAAAAAATGGATGATTTCAATATTGGAGTTGGTTATTTGTATGACCAAATTGGTTCTGGAATTATTTTTCGCGCCTATGAAGAACGTCCTTTGTTGATAGACAATGCTTTATATGGTGTGAATTTATCGTATCATTTAAATCCAGATTGGAAAATCAAAGCCTTCACAGGCAGGCAGAAACAACAATTTGACATCTATAATGGCATCATCAAAGGCGCGAATATCGAAGGTTTTGCGAGTGATTCGGCAGGTACATGGAGTTGCGCACCTGGTTTTGGCATTGTCAATCGCACTTTAGATGATGAAACCGTTCAGAAAGTCGTCAGTACGATTGGAACCTATACTTTGCCCGATAGCATTGGTGCTAAATACAATACGTATTTATTTAGTTTGTATAATAAATTAACAGTTGGCAATTTCACTTGGTACATCGAAGGCGCGTACAAGACGAATGAAGTCTTTTTTGACCCTTTTGCTGAAAAAATCAATCGAAATGGCAGTATTTCGTTGGGCAAATTGGTCAATCGGGCGGGTCATGTGTTTTACACAACACTTGGTTACACGCAATCGGGTTTGGGCATCACGCTCGAAGCCAAACGCACTGAAAATTTTACGTTCCGAACCAATCCTTTCGTGACGCTTAATCGCGGTATCATCCATTTTTTGCCACCGATGGCGCGTCAAAATACCTATCGTTTAACGGCTCGTTACAATGCTGCGACGCAAGAAATTGGCGAACAAGCCCTGCAATTAGATGTAAAAGCAGCCTTATCAGATAAATGGCAATTAGATGCCAATTTGTCAGGTATCGATGATTTAAAAAACAATTTATTATATAGAGAATTAAATATCAATGCTTTACGCAAATTTGAACAAGACTTAATGACTGTTGGTATTCAATTCCAAACGTATAATCAGAGTATTTACGAAGTAAAACCCAATGTGCCGAATGTGCAAACGATTACACCATACATAGAATATAATTATCATATCAACGATGAAAAAACGTTGCGTATGGAAGCGCAATACATGCACACGAAGCAAGATTATGGTTCATGGCTTTTTTTATTGGGCGAATATTCTATCGCGCCCAAGTGGGTATTAACAGTTTCGGATATGTATAATGTATTGCCTAAGAAAACTTCTGCTTTACATTACCCGACTTTGGCGGCGGCTTACACGCAAGGTGCGACCCGATTTTCACTTGCCTATGTGAAACAAGTGGAAGGAGTGGTTTGTACAGGCGGGATTTGTCGGTTAGAACCTGCGTTTAGCGGTATTCGTTTTAATGTCAATACGACTTTTTAAACCAACAAAAAAAAAGGAAATTTTGACAAAAAATGTTTTAAATTTAATAAAAAATGTTAAATTTGTGTCAAAATTTGCTGACAAAAGGCGTAAACTTAAAACTGGTATTGTTTTCGCAGCAAACGGAGGAAAGTTAACCTAATTTACTTTTTCAAAGGAGATAGTTAATACGGTTTATCGTTTCCAAAAACAGAAGTAATTAAGGTTATTTACCTTTATACCCGATTTTAGGGGTTTGTTAACCATTCATTAACTTGTGACTTATTTTGTGCTATCCGTCCAACTATCAAATAACATTTTGAAAATATGGGCTTCAATAAAATATAATGCGGGTAAATGTTGATATTCCAATAATAATATTTTAATAAAAATTTATAGAAAAAATAACAATATAAATTTGGAGATTAGAAAAAAAGAGTCCAAATTGTGACAAAATTACGGAAGTAACATTCGCGGCATAGATATAACAGCACGGAGAAACGTACTATAAGGTAGGAACCGTATTTGCTAACCAAAACAATGTAAGGACACACTATGATTGCCAAAGAATTGATTTCGACCGAAATTCCTTCGCTCCATTTGACTCACACAGGTGAGGACGCAATGGCAATAATGGGGGAATACTGTGTTCGGCATTTGCCGTTGGTCAACCAAGATGAATTGCTCGGATTGATTTCCGAAGACATGATTTTGGAATATGACCCCGAATTGCCGTTCAGTGCGTATCGTTTGGCGTTCATGCCCCCGTTTGTGCGGGAGCGCGACCACGTTTACGAGATTATGCGCCAGATGAATGTTCATAAATTGACCGCAATCCCAGTGCTTGGGTATAAAAACGGGCGGTTTATGGGCGTGATTACGTTGAACGATTTGTTGAAATATTTCGCGGAAAACGCCTCTTTGTCCGAACCGGGCAGTATTGTGGTGTTGGAAGTGAATCGATTTCAATACTCATTGTCTCAAATTGCGCGCATTGTCGAGTCGGAAGGCGGGATTATTTTAAATTCTTTCCTTCGGACGATTGCCGATTCCAATGAGATGCAGGTGACGATTAAAATCAATCGTACGGACATCCGAAGTATTTTGAATGCTTTTGAACGCTATCGTTTTCATGTAGTGGCTTCGTTCACCGAAGAAGAATACATTGAAACCTTGCAAGAACATTATGATTCTCTAATGTCTTATTTGAATGTTTAAAGATTCGTTGTTCATTCAAAATCAAAGCAAAGTATTTGAAAATTAATTGTTTACAATTTAAAACTTTTTGAATCTATGGATTCAAAATTAAAATTAAAAATATTGTTCATAAAACCAATGCGTTGCATCCTGTCGGGGTGCAACGCACTTTTTTTGTAAAAATGAATGACCCAATTTGGTAGTCGGGAAATTTATTTCCCGACTACCAAATTGGTTACACACCCAAAAAATCAGTGGCGGAAATGTTAACTTTACATTACTTATTTTCCAACCATTTTTGAGCTTTTTCATAACCAACTTGATAGGGCTGGATTTTACGAAACATCACATCTGCTTTTTCAGTATTGCCTTGTAACGCGTATATCAATCCGCGCCACCACCTTATTTCCGCCTCCTTATAGCCATGATTCCTTTTTTCGATTGCATCAAACGTTTTCAAGGCTTCATCGAATTGTCCCAATTTGAATTGTGCAAAACCCGTATAAAATTGAAGAACTACATCTTGTTGAAAATCAGGCTGTTGTGAAGCGATTTTAAGGGCATTTACAAAATCATGGGCATTGTACGCTTCTATAAATGCTTCGGGCAATTGCTTTTCAGCAGGTTTGGGTTCACCTAACAAACCGCTTTCGGGTAATGGAGCATTGAGTTCTTGTTGCCAAACGGATTTTGGAGTGAATGCGATTATCTCTATTATTGGTTTAGGTTGAAAATACCGCTTGCCTACCCAGATGAGTCCAATGATTCCAAGAATGCCAATTACCGCCATCATCATCCGACGCAATTGCAGGGTTTTGGCTTCTGCCCGCATGATTTTTTTAATCCGTTCTCGTTCTAAGAGTTGGAAAGCGACGTTTAATAATTGGTCTTCTTGCGCTTCGGATAATAAGCCTTGTTCGTATAAGGCTGCTAATGGTTTATTTTTCATAATATTATGAATAATAATTTTAATAAATATGATAGATAACTTTGTTATAAATGAGTTGGATTGCCGATTAAGTCACGCAAGTTTTTCTTGCAGGAGGCAATCCTTGTTTTGATAGCATCTTCGGTAGTGGCTAATTGTTGTGCGATGATTTTAGATTTTAATTTATCTTTATATCGCCATTCCAACAATTGTTGACAATTGGTACCCAATGCACGCAGAGCAGGTTCCAATTTTTCCAATAATTTTTCTTTATAAATACAGCGTTCTAATGCTGCGTCATCGTTCATCAAGGCATCTAAACCACCCTGCGTGAAATCGGTTAGTTCGATTTTTAGAGGTTGCTTCTTCCGTAATTCATCTGTACAATGGTTTTTAATAAGCGTCGTTAACCACGCTTTTGTAAACTGGGCATAAGTCGAATGGGGCAATTGTTGTTGCCACTTGATATAAGCATCCGCGCCTATATCTTCGTAATCTGCTTGCAAATGCGTCTGGTAAAGTTTTTTTTGGGCAACTTCTTTACAAAAAGTGGCTATTTTTTCCGTTTTGCAGCAATGAGCGAATATCGGAGATGCGCTTTTTTGTTTCCATTCGGCTATCATGGCATCAAAAAGGGGTTCAGACAACAGGGCGTGTTGTCGAAAAATATTAAAATTGGGCATATATAAATCGTTTGATATTGTTTCTAATAAACGCGTTACAAATATAAACGAGAAAGGCTGAAAAAGGAAGGATGGGCTTTTGTAAAAACCTTGCACGCTGTACTTTTTATTGCCCACCAAACCGAATGGGTGGAAGTAGTAGATTTCGCAAAATGTTAATGTTTAAAACAATATTTGGCTATCTGGCAAGCAGACAATAGATTTGCAACCTCATTGGAAGGCAATCCCGAATTGCTTTTTAAACACGTTGAACAAATTGTCTTGCGGATGTCGCCTAAAGATATTGGACATTTCAATGAAAACAGTCTTAAAGCCATTATAGTCAGTTTATTACATCAGCAAAATTTTTATTATGTACATACCGAATACGAATCGGATTGGACTTTTATGGATGTGTTTTTAGAGCCGATTCGGGGTTATAAAGTCAATTTTGAAGTAGCAATGGAACTCAAATATGCGTTAAAAGGCGGGCGTATTGCCACCGACACGATTTTCAAAACGGCTGCAACTCAATTGCGCGGTTATTTAGCCTCTGAAAAATTCAAAGATAGAATCGCTCTCAAAGCCTATGTCGTGGTAGTGGTTGGCAATAAATTACAATACAAATTGTTAGAGCAAATCAAGTAGATTTCGGATTTTTATACTTTAAAACACATAGTTCATATAGAGAGACATAGGACACATAGAGGCAATCTTTCATAAATGCGTTTTTGGTGAAAAAATCATCGGTTTCCGATTCAGAAACGCACCTAACAAAAATTGCCTCTATGTGTCCTATGTCCCGCTATGTGTACTATGTGTTAAAAAAAACTTATCTATCTCTGTCCCCCTCTAATTTGTTTAAAAGTTCTTGAATCGGGTACTGAATATCTAATTTTTGAACTAACAAATCAAATCCTTTGCGGTCAAATCCTTTATAATTTTGTTCTGTTATCAGCATTTCGACCGTGAGTGTGGGGCGCACAGGCTTTACAATCCGATAAAAAAGTTCATTTTCTTTGGAAACGCTCTCTAACATCGCTCTTACTTTTTGCAAAACGGCTTCGTTTTGAATCTGAACGATTTGCGCAAAAATCTCCTTTTTCAAAGCTTCTATAGTCATTTTACCTCCTTTTTTGATGAAAATACTTCGATTAATGATGCAAAATTAAGGTTTTATGGGTTAACTTTTGTCAAAATTAGATCATTTTAACTTCGGAAATTTGAAAAGAGCGTCTAAAAAACTATCTTTAAGCAAAAAGGCTTCATTCAACTTAAAAAATCTTAATCAAAGAGTTACCCCACCAAAGATTGCCCTATGTGTTCTATGTCCCCTTATGTAAACTATTTGTTTTAAAAATACCTTCTTTCGCTTTGGCAACGGCTTGGTGTAATTGGGATTGCAAGGTTTCTCGCGGTGGCAAAATCGTCAGAAATTGAGCCACTCGAATGTTATCTTCGTCCAATAAGAGCAATTCAACGTGCTCACCCGTAGCATCCGCACAAAGAATTAATCCAATCGGTTGCAATTCGCCTTCTAACTGTTCATATTTCTGATACCACCGCAAATATAATTCCATTTGTCCTTTATCCGCAGGGCGGAATTTACCGAGTTTCAAATCAATGATCACTAACCGCTTCATCCGCCGATGGTAAAACAATAAATCCACTACATAATCGGTATCTCCAATCGTGAGCCGTTTTTGTCGCCCCATAAAGGCAAAATCGGAGCCTAATTCGACTAAAAATGCCTGAATATGATGCAAAATCGCCGATTCAAGGTCTTTTTCAGAATACGTATCTTTCAATCCTAAAAAATCCAAAACATACGTATTCCGAAATACTAAATCGGGATTCATTGGAAATGCCTCTTGGGGCAATTTTGCCAGTTCTTGCTCAATGAGGACATCAGGCTTTCGGGAAATCGCGGTTCGCTCATAGAGCATCGAATCCACCCGTTCCCGCAACCGACGCACGGACCATCGCTCTAATTCTGCCATTTTTAAATAAAATTGCCGTTGCAAGGCATCTGAAAAGTAAATCACTTCCAGAAAATGAGACCAACTCAATTGTCTCGACAGTGTTGAGACAATCTGAAAGTCACTCAACGCCGTTGCAAATTGAATGCAATGGCGTAATGTTTTTTCATTAAATCCAGCTCCAAACGCTTGGGTCAGGCGAATGGCAATGTTTTTAACCACTTTTTTACCATATCCAGCACGATCCTTTGCCAAAATCGCTTGATTTAAGTGATTTCCGATTTGCCAATACAGTACGGTCAATTCTGCATTAACCGATTGAGCAACCTTTTGGCGAGTTGTCAAGATTAAACTATGAATGCAGTCAAATAGAGCAGCATTTTCCTCTGATAGCGTTAAATCCATAGATAGGTGGGTTTGGTGAAGGGAATTTTTTGTGATGCGCCCATCCGAATCCAGGCGCAAACGGTCGCAAATCTATTGTTCCATCCGCGAACCACCAAATTTTGTTTTAAACATTAACAAAAATAGAGTACTAAGAATCTACTTTGGTAGGCGTTTTTTCTTGCTTAAAAAAAATATTAAAAAAAATATTAAAAAAGACCCTTCCTTTTTGAACACTTCTCGTTGTGGATAGTGGAGGGCAGTAAGTCGCTTCTTTTCAAGAAGGGGCGATACAGGGTTCTAAAACATATTTGTAAATCACGCCAACAAAATCGTTGCCCAAGTTTACAACAACATCATCCTTTTTCGGAATACCGTTCGGATTGCGCAGGCAATGCGTACACCTTATTTTTATGCACTTTTTAAATATTATTTTTATTTTTAATCCATATTCATATGAAAAACAATTTTTTAAACAAATTAATTATTTCACTTTTTAAAAATCAATCCATGATGAAAATGATTTTTTGGAGACAAATGCGCGGTTGGCTGCTGTTTTTGGGCTGCTTATGCACTGGAACAGGAATGGCACAAGGCTCTCGGCAGAGCGATTCTTTGGAATTAGTCGCGCTGTACAATGCAACAGGACGCGAAAGTTGGAGAACAAAAACAAATTGGCTGACTAACACCCCTATCAATACTTGGTTTGGTGTTAGCCTAACAAATGGGCGAGTCACTTCCATCCAATTACCCCAAAATCAATTGATAGGTACTATTCCTCCTAATTTTAATTTGCCCAATTTGC
The DNA here is from genome assembly GCA_039804385.1 of Bacteroidota bacterium. Lineage (GTDB taxonomy): Bacteria > Bacteroidota > Bacteroidia > Chitinophagales > Saprospiraceae > JAAFJT01. The sequence continues at coordinate 433 of JBDLWG010000632.1, read as the reverse complement.
AACAATTGTGGTTGTTTGGGAATCAATTGACAGGCAATATTCCCAATTTTAACTCCCCCAATTTGCAACAATTGAAGTTGGGTAGGAATCAATTGACTGGCAATATTCCCAATTTTAATTTCCCAAATTTAGAAGGATTGTATTTGAATAATAATCAATTGACTGGCAGTATTCCCAATTTTAATTTCCCCAATTTAGAAGGATTAAGTTTGAGTAATAATCAATTGACTGCCAGTATTCCCAATTTTAATTTCCCCAATTTGCAACAATTGTGGTTGAGTGATAATCAATTGACCAGCAGTATTCCCAATTTTAATTTCCCCAACTTGCAATACTTGTATTTGAGTAATAATCAATTGACTGGCAGCATTCCCAATTTTAATTTCCCCAACTTGCAATACTTGTATTTGAGTAATAATCAATTGACTGGCAG
>JBDLWG010000631.1:0-4227 GCA_039804385.1 Bacteroidota bacterium | reverse complement strand
GCAGAACAGATTGAAATTGCTAAATTTTGGTCGGATGACCCCGTTAAAACGTTTACGCCTGCGGGACATTCATTCAATATTTTGACTCAATTATTAGAAGAAGAGCAATCTCGATTGGATAAATGTGCGGTGGCGTATGCGAAATTGGGTTTGGCGGAAAATGACGCGTTCATTGCTTGTTGGAGAACCAAGTATAAACACAATTTGTTGCGCCCATTCACCTACATTCGGCGACATATTGACCCCAATTTTGCAAGTTTGATTGGAACACCACCGTTTCCAGCTTACACATCTGGTCACGCGTCTGAATCGGCGGCGGCATCTCGGATTTTTGCAGGGCTTTTTGGTGCGAATGGAGCGTATCCATTCACGGATAGAAGTCAAACGGCACTTGGTTTTAAAACAAGAAGTTTTGCTACTTTTGACCAAATGGCGCAAGAATGTGCGGATTCGCGGTTGTATGGCGGCATTCATTATCCACAAGACAATAAAAGTGGCTTGATTTGCGGTAAAAAAATTGGCGATAATGTGAATACATCTGTAAGTTGGAGTAAATACGTACAATAGTAAAAAAATGATTATCAATTAAATACGTATAAAAAATGTTACCGTTTGGAGGGTTTGAAACCCTCCAAACGGTTCACTTCAAGTGGTTCACCTCAAACGGTATGCGCGATTTTATAAATATTTCAAAATGGCTTTTTCCATTTGTTGTAAACGCTCGGTTTGTGGTGCGGGCGTAAAGGGTTGACCAGTAACGGTTTCATACAAATGAATATATTTTTTTGAAATCTCTTGCACCCATTCATCCGTCATTTTGGGTATTTTCTGCCCGTCTTTGCCTTGAAAACCATGCGCCATCAACCATTCACGCACAAATTCTTTGGATAATTGCACCTGTTTTTCGCCCTTAGCTTGTCGTTCTGCATAACCTTTTTTATAAAAATAACGCGAACTATCAGGTGTATGAATTTCATCAATCACTCGAATTTCGCCTTGATATTTGCCAAATTCATATTTAGTATCTACCAATATCAAACCGCGTTCTGCCGCCATCTCCGTTCCTTTCTGGAATAAAGCCCGCGTATAATCTTCTAAAACAGCATAATCTTTTTTAGAAACAATATTTTGAGCAATAATATTTTCTTTTGAAATATCTTCATCGTGTCCTTCCATCGCTTTGGTGGTGGGGGTAATAATTGGAGTTGGAAACGCATCATTTTCACGCATTCCATCTGGCAAGCGAACACCACACAATTCCCGTTTTCCGGATGCATACGTCCGCCAAGCATGCCCCGTCAAATAACCGCGAATCACCATTTCAACCCGAAAGGGTTCACAAAGCAAACCAATACTCACATTCGGGTCAGGCGTATCCAACAGCCAATTCGGGACAATATCCGCCGTAGCGCGTAGGAAATAAGCCGCCGTTTGGTTCAAAACCTGCCCTTTGAACGGAATCGCTCTGGGCAAAACATGGTCAAAAGCCGAAATGCGGTCGGACGCAACCATCACTAAATGGTCTGGAAGCGTATAGACATCCCGCACTTTGCCCTTATAAAAAGCCGTTTGATGGGGAAATTGGAAATGCGTTGCGGCAATTGCAGGCATAATTGTAGCCATATCGAGTGATTTTAATTGTTGATAATCAATTTTTTACTTAAAATTGCGTCATTTTTCACTCCAAAAGGCACCTATGCAACAAATATTGGATAAACGCTCTTGGGGTCACAAAAGATGGCGCGAAAATTAGGCGCGAAAATACAAACCTTTACAAAAAATATCCTGTTTTTGAACAAGTCCTTTTAAAAATGATGTGGAGACTATACGGATGTACCCTTTTTTGCGCTTTGTTGATGCGTATTTGCACGGGTTGTGATACTACTGAAATTGATTTTCCAACGTTTTGCAATGATTTTAAAGCGTCGTATTATCAAATTTTTCCAGATGAAAACCCACTCAATGCAACTAATTTGCAATTGAAAAAAATGTTTATTCCTTCCAAAGCCAATATGGATACGGTGCGCCTTTTTGGAAAACGGTATCGTGCCCAATTAAAACAAGTGGATACGAATGCCATCAATGCGGCTTTTCGACCCAATTATCTGCAAATTCAACGTATTTTGAAAGGTATTGATGTTTTTTTGACCAATAGCCAAATCAATCCTGCGGCTTTTAATTGTCATACTGGTTTTTACAGGATTTTCAAAAATGAAGATATTACGCCTGCGAAACGGGCTGAAATTTTGATTGCTAAAATGCATTACATTCCCGCTTTTTACGAAAATGCCCGCAAAAATGTAAAAATGACGACGGTGGAACAAGCATCTTTAGCCATCAATCATCAAGTGAAAGCCTTTGTTTTTTTTGATAAAGAATTGCCTGAGTTTATTGAAAAAAGTGGTTACATCGCGCCTGAAATGCACAAATTGTTGGATGAAGCGCGGTTGGCAATCAAAGATTACATTGGTTTTTGCAATAGTTTACGGGCAGAAGCGGCGCGGCGGGCGCATTAGAAAGGATTCAAATTTTCGTATAAACAACGTTTGGAGGGTTGAAAACCCTCCAAACGTTTGATAATCAACCAATTAATTAGAATATTTTTTCGTATAGACAACTTTTGGAGGGTTTAAAACCCTCCAAAAGTTTGATAACCAATTAATTAGAGTGTTTTTTTGCTATTCATCATCCTCTTTATCTAATTCCTTTCCTTGTGATAATAAAGTCACTTCTTGGAGCGATAGCTCTGACATTTCCGCTACAAAAGGCAGCGCAGAACCTGCACTAAGCAATTTTGTAGCAAACTGGATACTTTTACGACGTATCGCCTTGTCTTCTGCGGTTTCAATCACAGAACTTTCGATTCTCCGATTTTCAATATGCCGCCTGTACGCTAATTTATCATTTTCTGCCATCATCTCATAACGCAAAACCGATTTAGCGCGTTCCATGCCTTTGGCTTTGAAACCGTCTTTGATTTCACTATTTTTCAAAAAATAGAACCATTCATCAATTGGTTCAATCGGTTTTTCGGCTTTAAAAGAGCCAACGCGTAAGATGTAATATTTTGGAAAAATATCGGAAACGGACTGAATAGCATATTTTTGTTTTTGATAACTGGTCGGATTCAAAATATCCTTCTTTTTGTGACCGATAAAAGCTCCTTGATACTCATAAATATAATCTTTACCTTGCCCCAATCGGAAGTACAGAATATTAATGGAGTACGCTTTTTTGATTTGCCCATATCGCTGTCCTTCGTGAATATACTCCGCTATCAATTTAGAAATGCCATAGACCATGCGATGAAAATAATCTTCTTCATCGTCATATTGGATTTCAATGAGCATTAATTCACGCGTTCGCGTTTGAACTAAAATATCGACCCTATCGAATTTGTCATTTTCAGCTTGTTTATTGCCTTCACTTTCCAAAAGATTTTGAATAAACACGTCAAAACCTAACAATTCACTTAAAAAACCTTCTAACACATCAAAATTTTCTTTGTGCCGCAAGATTTTTTTGATAGCCCAATCGAAACTGATAAAAGTGCGGTTTGCCATATTTTATAAAATTTGGATTGAAAAATATTGATGATTCACGGAGTTGAAACAAGAATATTGAACGAATGTTTTGCAAAGTTGAATCGGAATCGGGAAATTTATTTCCCGCAATTCGCGGAAATAAATTTCCCGATTCCGAATCAGGTTAGATACCCGTTTTATTTTCCAAACTCAAATGCTTTCATGGTACCGCCATTTACGCCAATTAAGATAATTTTTTTACCATTAATGGTCAAATTGCCCATTAAACGACTGTTTTCCGATACGTTAAAACAGCTTTCTCGACCCAAAATCGGTTTAAAAACACCTGCACCGCGCCCTTCCAACAGTAAGCCAATCGATGCATCATACCATGCTGTCTCCACTTCGACCTCATATTTATTGCCTACCGTCAAGACATCCATTTTCCCATCGCTATTAAAATCGCCTGTTCAAACGGTTGAAGCGGCATTAAAACTCCTTAAACGAGACAATCATTAGAAATAAAAATGCGCCTATTTAGCAATAGGCGCATTTTTATTTTGTTTTAACAGATGAAATGTATTTTTATTTCTGAAATGTTTTTATCCATTCCTGTACTTGCAAAACAGACACCTCTAATAAATCTGCAATTGTTTCTACGGAATTGCCTTTATCTAACATTTTCCACACCATTTTGAGCCGT
>JBDLWG010000630.1:0-3352 GCA_039804385.1 Bacteroidota bacterium | reverse complement strand
GTTTTAAAACCCTCCAAACGGTATATGAAACGTTATACTTCCTTGAAAATCAATCTTTTAGTTGCTGTAATTTGTTGTCGAGCTTATTTCGGAATTTTAAACAAAAGATCCACTACCGTACGCCCCCGCATCGAAGAACTAATAATCGCTTCATAATCGCCCTTATTTTTCATAAAAACTTGTTTCCAAGTCATATTGACCTCTTTTTGGTTCAAAAAATCGGCAATATCGGTATCTTTCATCAGCAATCGGGCTTTGGTGCGAATCGCATTGCGCCGTTTGTAGGCATTTATCGCGGCTTGTTCCAATCCTTTACTTCTATCCACCTGTTTTCCAATCAAGGATTTCTGCCAAGCGTACCAAACGCGGGTTTGATAGAGCGTTAAACTGGCATTAGCTGGATTTTCAGACAATTTTAATTGTTGCGCGATAGCTATAATATTCGTACTATCCACCACTTCTTTCGTGGATAATAACATCCGTTTAGAAAAACCAACGTTGTTTTCAAGTAAATCCAACAATTGTTGCAATTGTGATTTGTTGAAATTCAAATTGGAGGTTTGTACAAACGCCATTAACTCTTTTAAAGCGGCAGCTTTCTGAATTGTATCTACTTTGGCAACTGCATTAGATGAATTGCGCCATTTCGGAGTACAACTTGTTTGCAACACTCCCGAAAGGCAAAAAAAAAGGAATAATCCCCAAAAAGGTCGAATCGTACTTTGTAAAAATTTCATTGAATTAAATTTATAAATAATATTTTTTTTACTTTGGGAAAGTGCGATGTTATTGGAACGCGGATGACGCGGATTGGGCGGATTTTCACGGATTTTTTATTTTACCCTTTTAATAAATACACAAAACTTGCGTCAAGTTTTAAACTTGACGCAAGTTAATTTGCTGATTTTCAATAATTTACATTTTAATAACTTATTTTAGTTTAACGACTTCAAATAAAAATCCGTGAAAATTCGCCCCATCCGCGTCATCCGCGTTTCAATTTGTATCACATGTTCCCCAGCCTACACATATCCTTTGGCTTGCAATTGAAATAATTCTGCATATTTCCCGCCTGCTGCCATCAATTCGGCGTGTGTGCCTAATTCGATTTTTTGTCCATTTTCCAAAAACAAAATTTTATCTGCCATCCGTACCGTCGAAAAACGGTGTGAAATTAAGACCGCCGATTTGCCTTTGGTCAATTCTGCAAATCGGACAAATACGTCATGTTCGGCGCGGGCATCTAAGGCTGCGGTGGGTTCATCCAAAATCAACAATTGGGAATCGCGCATGTACGCTCTTGCCAGTGCGATTTTTTGCCATTGTCCGCCACTCAAATCTACGCCATTACCAAAGCGTTTGCCCAACATCTGCCGATATTGCTCTGGCAAACCTTCAATAACCGTATCCGCAAGGCTTTTTTTAGCAGCATTTTGAATCGTCGGCATACTTTGCAACGATTCAATCTTGCCAATCGCGACATTTTCGGACGCAACCATTTGAAAACGAATGAAATCTTGGAAAATAATGCTCACCGATTCGCGCAAATCATCCGCATCATATTCGCGCAAATCTACGCCATCCAATAAAATCCGACCTTCGGAAGGTTCGTACAAACGCGCTAAAAGTTTTACAACCGTCGTTTTACCTGCCCCATTTTCGCCGACTAAGGCTAATTTTTCGCCTGCTTGCAAGTGAAAACTCAAGTTTTTAACAGCATATTTATTAGAATTTAAATATTTAAAACTCACATTTTCAAACGTAAAGCCTGTAAGAATGGGTTTCGGAACGATTTTGCCATCCACAGGATGCGCCATCAAAGGTTTTATCGCCATGAAATCGAAATAATCTTGCAAATACAAGGCATTTTCTGCAATCCGCGAAAAACGACTCATAATCGATTGCAACATATTTTGCATGCGTTCAAACGAACCTGCTAAAAAAGTCAATGTTCCCAACGTAATCGCCCCGTTCACTGTTTGTAACACGATAAATACATACGCGCCGTAATACGAAAGCGTTCCTAAAAACGATAACAACGCGCCTACCCCCGCCCGTTTTAATACAATTTGTCGATTTGCCAAATAATATTTATCTGCAATGGTTTTAAAACGATGGCTTAAAAAATCGGCTAAACCAAAGATTTTGACTTCTTTAGCCGTTTCATCACTCGCGCCGATGAAACGCAAATAGTCTAATTCGCGGCGTTCAGGAGTCCAACTTTGCGTAAGCGAATACGTTTTTTGATTAAAATAAGACTCGCCAACAAATAATGGTATCACGGCAACGATTAATATGAGTATCAACCAAGGGTTGAAAACGATAAGTCCCGCACCCAAAAAAAGGATGGTTACTAAGTCTTGACATTGCTCGAAAACCATGCTCATCAAGACGGTTCTACCTGTGGTTTGGCGGCGGGCGCGGTCTAATTTGTCATAAAAAACAGGGTCTTCAAATTGATACAAATCCAAGGTGGCTGCTTTTTGAATGATTTCAACACTCGTTTGATTGGAAAATAAATCACCTAAAAGACTGTCTGTCAACGAGATAGCTCGATTGATTAATTCTGAAAACAAAGACAAGCCTAAGGCAAATCCAACCATTTGCCAAAGGGCATTTGTATCCGTATGGTGTTTTTGAATCAATTGAAGGACTTCATCCAATAAGATTTTGGCAACATATAATTGTCCCAATGGAATCGCCGATTTGAGGATGCGCAACCCAACATTGAGGCTCATCATGGTTTGATTCGTTTTCCAAATCAATTTGAAAAGGGGCGGAATATTTTTTAGGGCAGAAAATTGTTCTTTTAAACCCGTTGTTTTAGGAGTGGACATTCTTCGCAATTTAATAGGACTTTTTTACTACTTTTGAAACACATAGGACATATAGGGGGACATAGGACACATAAGATACAATTGGAACACGGATGACACGGATTGGGCGGATTTTCGCAGATTTTTTTGTTTTTGATACCTGATTTTATTTTTATTTAACAAGAAAAATCCGTGAAAATCCGCCCCATCCGTGTCATCCGCGCTCCAATTGTATCGACATTTTCTAAAACAAAAATGACTGCTTATCACTCCTATTCTATGTAAATAATTAAAAATCAGCATATTACATAAAAATATAAACAAATTTCTAACAAATGCCTCTATGTGTTCTATATCCCACTATAGGTCATATGTGTTTCAAAAATATCAAGATGAACGCAATTTTATCGTCGTTTAAACACTAAAAAGACTAATTTTGTTAAAAATTTTATCCAAGATGCCAACGCAACGTTCAGAAACAGAACATATCAACGAACTTTATCATTTAAAAGGGTTGTTGAAAATCGAAAAACAAG
>JBDLWG010000629.1:0-2513 GCA_039804385.1 Bacteroidota bacterium | reverse complement strand
CGACGCACTTTCATGCCTTGTGCATGGGTTTCGGATTGCGTTAAGTTATTCGTTTTAAAAAAATCTATAATCACTTGATTAAAAATAACTTCTGCTTCTATATTGCCAAGATGTGCGGTTGGAACGGTCAAAAGTTGCGCATTGGGAATTTGTCGTTTTAAAAACAAACCATCTTCCACAGGCGTTGCAATATCCTCTGTACCCGAAATGATTAAGGTTGGCACTTCGATTTTTGCAACGTTCGTTCTTGCGTCAAAATCTCGAACTGCTGCACAACAACCTGCATAGCCGATAGCACTTGTTTGGGATAAAACGGTTTTAAAATGATTTATTTTTTCAACTTGTTGTGTTAAAAAAGGTGGTGTTAACCAACGTTGTAAAACTGCATCTGCTATAAATCCAACCCCTTTTTCAAGTACTAATTGAATCCGAGCATTCCAAAAATCAGGATGTCCAATTTGGGCTGCGGTGTTGCTCAATACCAATTTATGAAGTCGGTTCGGCGCGTTCAAGGCTAACCATTGACCAATCATGCCGCCCATCGACAATCCAACAAAATACACACGGACAAGGTTCAAGGCATCTAACAATTCAAGGACATCCTTGCCACATTGTTCAATGCTATATTCACCTGCGGGAACGGCACTTTTGCCATGTCCGCGCGTATCGTACCGCAAAATTTGGAAATAGGGAGCTAAATCAGCCATTTGACCGTCCCATAACGTCAAATCCGTCCCTAATGAATTGGAAAAAACAATGGTTGGCGCATTCGCCTTGCCTTCCAATTGAAAATAAATCGCTGAAGACTTTGTTTGGAGTATTGGCATTGCTTATTTAGTTAAATTCGGATAAAACATGATCCACAAAAACGCTGCTTAAACCAATGGCATTTTTAGGATTAAAACATTGATTTATAACTTCTTTTGAAATATAATTTTCAATATCTGTTGCTTCTAACAAATATTTTTTTAAATGAATTTGCTGATGTGTAGCCCTTTTACAGGCTTTTTCAACGAAAGCATGAGCAACATCTTTTCCCATTTTCGGAGCTAACGCGGCTGTAATATCTTCTGCAAAAATCAATCCTTTTGTCAATTCCAAATTTTGTAACATGCGTGCTTCATTAACCTCTAAATGGCTTATTAAATCGTTGGCATGATGCAAATTAGACATTGATAGTTTTACTAATTCTTTCAAAACCGCCCATTCACTATGCCACTCACCTGCTGCCCTTTCGTGCGTATGCAACGCGTTTGATAACATGGTACTCACCAAAGCAGGTGTTCGTTGTGCAATCGATAGCATGAAAACGGAGGTGACAGGGTTTCGTTTATGCGGCATTGCAGAAGAACCGCCTTTACCTGCCACCGCGCCTTCAAAAACTTCACCGATTTCATTTTGCATCAAAAGTGATATATTTTTGCCAATTGTACCTAAATTTGTATTTAAAATACCCAAAAAAGTTGCCAAAAGTACCAAATTATTGCGCTGCGTATGCCAAGTAATCGGTGCATTTTTCAAATCCAATTGTATAGACATAGATTTTAAAACGCCCATTCCATGTTCGCCCAAAACGGCTAATGTACCAACTGCACCACCCAATTGCAAATACAATGTATTGTTTTTCAAATAGTTAAGTTGATTTAAAAGGTCATTAATGCCACTTAACCAAACCGCTACTTTATAACCAAACGTAATGGGACGGGCTTGTTGCAATAAAGTTCGCCCCATCATAATCGTATTTTGATGTTTGCGGGCAAGTTCCGAAAGTACCGATTGTAATTTTTTTAAATCAAGTTCAATTTGTGTCAAAGCTACTTTTAATTGTAAGACCAAAGCCGTATCTATCACATCTTGGCTTGTCGCGCCGAAATGCACATATTTTGCAGCCTCTGCATCTATGGATTTTACTTTTTGTATCAAACCTTTGACAAATGGAATCGCAGGATTACCCGCTAAAAGCGTTTGATTTTCAATGAGTTGTATCATTTCAGTTTGCCAAATCACATCGTTTTGAAGACAAATTGTTTCGATAATTTTTGCGGCACTCATTGGAATTAATCCAATTTTAGCTTCGGAGAGGGCAAGCATGGCTTCAAAACGAAGCATATTTTGCAATTCAGTTTCGGCAGAAAACAAGGTTTCTGCAAAAGGTGTTGTAAAAATACGATTTGCTAACATTATAATTACATTTTAAAAAAGCGATTTTTTTAAACAATTTATCTTAAAATAGATTCAAAGCGATTTTACAATCGAAACTTAGATCCGATAATTCAAGGTACAAACGAACCTATTTAAAATATTTAGTTTTAAATAATAAAAATTATTTCTTTTTAATGAACTTAAAATCTTTTTTTTGTAAAAAACAGGGGCGAAAATAGTTATTTTAATCTAAAAAACCTTGTATTTTGCTTCCTTTTTCAAAAATCCTTCATTTTAAAAACGAACAAATTATTTTAAATAATGAATGAAAGTCAACGCGATTGGTCGGCGCATCCTGCTTATTTGCATGC
>JBDLWG010000628.1:0-3313 GCA_039804385.1 Bacteroidota bacterium | reverse complement strand
GTTAAAATGCTCATTCCAATAATACAAGGATTGAAACTGTGTCCAGGTAGAAGAACCGTTTTACAAATCCTATCGTTAAAATGCTCATTCCAATAATACAAGGATTGAAACATGCGTTCCTGCGCAGCTTTGTTTTTCAATTGGATGTTAAAATGCTCATTCCAATAATACAAGGATTGAAACCGCGGAATTGCCTCCAGACGAGCGAAAAAGGATAAAGTTAAAATGCTCATTCCAATAATACAAGGATTGAAACTATAGAAAACGCCGTTTGCAACTTTTGCGTGTAACTTGTTAAAATGCTCATTCCAATAATACAAGGATTGAAACACCTTTTCATTTTTGCAATCTTGCCACCCTCTTAACGTTAAAATGCTCATTCCAATAATACAAGGATTGAAACAATATTTGAGAATAATAAGGATGTACTTTAAATAAACGTTAAAATGCTCATTCCAATAATACAAGGATTGAAACGGTACGGAAACGACCGCCCGTATTGCAGGGGATGCCAAGTTAAAATGCTCATTCCAATAATACAAGGATTGAAACCCGTAACGCGGGTTATTCAGAAATTGATTTCTTTAAAGGTTAAAATGCTCATTCCAATAATACAAGGATTGAAACGTCACTCGTGGCGCACTCAATAAACTGCCTACTTTTTGTTAAAATGCTCATTCCAATAATACAAGGATTGAAACCGTTTTTTTGAAAAATATCACTCTACATGATAATTTTTTTAACCAAATTTTCAGGTAAAATAATTTTAAAAACATTTTAAATTTTTAAAATTACAAGAACTTGAGTTGATTTAGGGAACGCGAAAAAGAAGCTTTTTAATTAAAAAATTGAACAAAAAAAGCCTTTTATCGGTTTAAAAATTTTTTAGAACCGAATAAAAGGCTTACAAATGATAAATTATGGTGCAAAATTACACCCAATTCTAGCATATTGGCTGGGAAATGTGAATTTAAGTCGAAAAAAATTAATGAGTGGCTTCGTTTTAGGAGTCCTCAAATGCAAAAGTGTCAAGTTTGCAGACATCGCTGCGGAATTGGATTTATCCAATCAAACGGATTCTAATTTACGTCGGATTCAAAATTTTTTTGCGAATTACACGATTGAGTACCAAGCATATGCTCGGTTGTTAATGAGTTTTGTGCCCTTACGGAGCCTCTGCATCACGATCGATCGCACCAATTGGCAATTGGGCAGCACCAATATTAACATTTTGTGCTTAACCGTGCATTATCGAGGCGTTGGAATTCCGATTTTGTTTGATTTTTTAGACAAAAAAGGCAACAGCAATACTCAAGAGCGCATTGATTTGATGGACCCATTTAAAGCGTTGTTCGGCACGAAATGCATCGAATCACTAACGGCGGACCGCGAATTTATTGGGGACAAATGGTATGAATATCTCATCCAACACGAGATTCCCTTTTAGTTGCGCCTCCCGAAATCGCATCGGTTGACTTTAGGAGGCATTCATTATCGGGTGGATACCCTCATTGATTCGTGCAAAAAAAATAAAAAGGGCGAAATTCATTGGAAAAACATTGAAGTGCATGGCATTTCAATGCTGCACATCGGCTTAAAAAAGTTGGTTCAATCGGATCAAACCGTCGATTATTTGGCAGTTCTGTCGAATTGACCAAAGAATAATCTGCTTCAAGTCTATAAAAGACGCTGGAGTATTGAAGTCTTTTTTCAGTCCATTAAAAAAAGAGGATTTGATTTTGAGCAAACTCATTTGACGAATGCCGAGCGTTTAAAAAAATTGTTTGCCTTTGTTGCACTGGCATTTGTGTTAAGTGTTACGATTGGCATTCATCAGAACGATAAAATTAAAACCTTCGAAGTCAAAAATCATGGTTATAAGCAGAATCGTTTCTTTCGAAAAGGATTAGATCCAATCAAAAGAGCACTCAATCATGCCCCTTTTGATTTAATTTTAATACAAAATGTGTTTTTAATTATAAAAAAATTGTTCTTAAAACTCTTTTTACTAAAAATTTGCTTAAAAAAATTATCACGTAGAGTGGTTTTTTCATTTTAAATGAATTTAAAAAAGTTATAAAAAAGAGATTGAATATAGGCAGCAAGCGGCTATGCTTGCTGCCTATTTGTTGATAGATACCCCCCCTCAGTAAAAAGCGGGTTTTTAAGCGTTTTATGGACACATTGGATAGTCGCCAACTAAAGCAATCGGGTCTGCCGAACCAAGATTCGGGTTGCGCTACTTTGATGATGTAAAGGTAAATAAAGGTAAAAACCTGTGCAATAGTTATTTTTAACTATACGCCCCTTAAAGTATTGCTAATCAAGTGCTTAGGATTGAAAATATTTTCAAAATAGTTGTTTTTTCTTTTGTTTAATAAAAACAGCCTTGAAAACATCGGTTTTCAAGGCTGTTGACTATTTTGGGTTCTAATCTTCGGAAGATTTTAAATCTTCCGAAGATTGCGCGTAAACTCTACCCGACACTATCGCAAAGTAAAGGATTTCACACTTATTGCTTCAAAAACTTTGCTTGTTCCGCACCGACTTTCAAGATGTATGTGCCTTGCGGCAAAGCCGATACATCCACTTGCGCTGCGGTTTTGCCCGTCAAGACTTGTTGCCCGAGGAGGTTGAGGATTTGAAAAGAGGCCCCCTCAGTATAAACGACATTTAAGAGCGATGAAACGGGATTTGGATAGACAGCCAAGCCTTTGCCCTTGCCTTTTAGCTCCACAGAGACAACCTTAGACAGCGTTTCCGTACCGTCAAAGTCTATTTGCCGAAGGCGATAATAAGTCGTTGCAAAAGGTTGATTGTCAACAAATTGGTAGCTACTTGGTTTGTTGTTGCCCTTCACTTGCCCGATGCTGTGGAAGGTCGTGCCGTCGGTGCTGCGCTCGATGTCGAAGTGTTTGTTGTTCAGCTCGCTTGCGGTTGCCCAAGTGAGGTTGTTTTTAGACCCCTCAGTATTTTGGGCATCAAAAGCGGTCAATTCGATGGGTAGTACAGAACCCCATGCAATAGTAACATCATCAAGACCCATACTTTGGTCGGCTGACGAATGATCTGGATCATCCCATTTTAACATAATATATTCATTATTTGCCAATGATAAGGACGGTATTGAAACATTTGTAGCACTCACTCTATAGGCAGGGTCATTAGCATCATAAACAGCTGCAACATTTGTATAGATAGGGTTACTTAAGTCTAAAGCTGTTACAGCAGTCCACCCATTTGCTGCACTTGCGTTAGGGTTTAAAGCTGTTATTGGCGATGAACTTTTCTTATACCAAAAAGCAATTATTTG
>JBDLWG010000627.1:0-4416 GCA_039804385.1 Bacteroidota bacterium | reverse complement strand
TCAATGCTTCCGTATCGAGTGCCCCGTTTTTTTTTTTTGCGGCGATTGTTGGGAACCTCACTAATACTTTTTTCCAAAACGGAACGCCCTAAGTCAACCCACAATTCATCGAAATTTTTTTAAAAGATGGCAAGAGAAAAGTAGATTGCATCCAAAAATTGGGGGCAAATCCTGCTCTACTGTTGCTTCCTGATTTTAAAAAGTGGTTGAATGATTGTGGTCTCAAACGCCCCATAAATACCTTTTTTAATTCATTAAAACAACTGCCTACCACTACAGAAGAGAAAAATCAAGCGATTCTGAACGAAAATGAACCTAAATTGGTGGAAATCCTTAAAAATGCAGGTGTACAAAAAGATTTAGAACCTGCATTAAAGTATGTAAAATCGTATGTGGCGCAAACGCCTATAAAAGCACCACCAGCAAATGGCACTGTCTATGTAGAAGATGTGAGCAGTGATTTGATGAATGCTATCAATAAATGGTTAGGTCAGAATTTAACGATTCAACAAATTAAAAGAATTACAGCAAATGGACATGAACAATGGATCGAACAATCCAGTTCAATGGGTTCTGTTTTTGAGAGCTGGGTCGAAACCAATCTTCTAACAACAGCTAATAACAAGGCAAATGCAGGTAAATTAACGTTCTTTTTCAATCAAGATGGCATTATATCCGATACAAAATTGGATGCAAATTATAAAGCACATACTATAGATTGCCATTATGTTATCAACAAACAAATCATTGCAGTAGAGGCAAAACATATCAAAGGACGGTTTGATAAACATCAATTGATTCAAATCGAACGAAATGCAGCTTTGGTTGCGAAAGGTAAAATTGCTCAATTTGAGTATATTTTTTCGACCAAAGCAGCTGCTGAGAAAAATAAAGCAGACATTCAAAGTGAATTTAGACGAATGAATGTGATAAATAAGCTTAAAATATCTTTTATAGAGGATCCAACAGGTAAAGTAATTGATATTTAATTCATAATTCAACTAATATGATTTTATTTACTTCTAATCAAGCGGGGCAATCATTAAGTCATAGGCGCGATTTTTTACCGCTTTTAAAAATCATTGCTTCCTATCCGTTTCCAAAACCTCAAATGGCATCCAAAACTTATAAAAAAGATTGGGTTTCTTTTGATGTAAGGACGTTTACGGATGTCATTTTGTTAAACGCATTGGATCCGAAACGAAATAGTACTCAATTGTATGAGGTACGGATTGACGATGAGGCAGCCGAACGGTTGCATTTTAAGTTTAGAAAATCACGGGAAAGTGGAAAATTGTTGGTACTTGACAATTTGCTTCCTTTTTTGGATTATGCGATGGTTCGACAATTATTTCTTGAAATGGTGCATTATGCATCCGATTGGCGTTATGGAGTGACTTCTTTTATACTTCCCCAAATGTATCAAGAGACTTTTACCCAAGCTGAACAGACTACAAAATTGCCTTTAGATTGGCTTAATTATTTTGATAAAAAAGAGTTAGAAAAGTGGAATGGACCCGAAGCCTTTGAATCGAATCCGTATTTACAGACAGAACGGATTCAGGATGGATTATTGGTGCAATTAGGCAATAATCCTACGGTCTTTGAGACACCCGAAGGAAAAATGCTTTTTGCAAATGCTATTAATGCTTTACCGCGACTTTCTGTTCAGCCCTAAAAATCAAATATTAAAGGTCGGAGTAGCAATACTTCGACCCTAATTGTATGTTGCAACATGATATTTTGATAACGACATTTTAAAGTTGTGAACTCTTTGATCGTTTGCGCGTTTTAGAATGAATAAAATAAAAAAGATGAAATACGCAGAACGCCAAGTTCGGAACAAGATCCTCCTGAATTTAATGGAAACGGGAGCTCCCCAAAAACAGTTGGGAGAATGGGTTGATTTGACTCAGCAAATGATTCGTAAAATCGTTCGGAAGCACGCAAAGGGGCTTCCGACAACCACCCAATCCTTGGGTGCCAAAAGGCGTTTAAGCGATCAACAACTGGAAGAATTGCCGTTTTTTTTAAAGAAAGGTGCTGAATTTTATGAATTTACGGGAGCTTATTGGACGCACGAACGCGTCCGATACGTGATCCAAAAAGAATTTCAGGTTGAATATGAAGTCAAACAAGTGGGGCGAATCTTGAAGCGGATTCAATGGACTTGGCAAAAACCTCAAAAAAAAGATGCGAAACAATCCTTCGAAAAAGTAGAAAAATGGAAAAACGAGCAATTAAACGACTTAAAAAAAAAAGCGATTGAGGAGGATTATGACCTTTATTTTCACGACGAAAGTACGCTGCAATTGTGCGCCAATATTGTGAAAACATACAGTCCAAGAGGCGAAACGCCGATTTTAACGCTTCAAGATACCAAAGGATATCAACACGCCTGCATTGCAAGCAGTATCAATGCGGAGGGGAAACTGTTTTTTCAAATCCGAGAAAACTCCTTTAAAGGCGATGGAATCATTGATTATTTGAAAGAATTGTTGGCAACAACCCCCAAAAAGATTTTACTCATTTGGGATAATGCCCCTTGGCATCAATCTCAGAACATTAAAGATTTTTTAAATACGAAACTCGGGCAACGGTTATGGGTAGCGAATATCCCACCTTATTCGCCCGAATTCAATCCTGATGAGCTCGTTTGGGCAAACCTAAAACGGGTCCAAATCCCCAATCGAACGGCTAAAAATTTTAAGGAACTCCGCGAAATGGCTCACAAAGGAATGAGTGCGATTCAAGGTTCTGTAGAACTTATTAAATCTTTTTTCAATAAAGAAAATTTTTATTTTACTCCTACTTAATGGCAACTGCGGAGAAGTGACAAAAGGAATCAAAAATTAAAATAAAAGTTACCTTTGCCCCAAAAAAGCAATGGTTCCACACATCCTTTCGGATTACATTAGCAAACTGCTCTCTAAATATAAAGATATCCGGGTCAAAAAAAATATAATGTTGTTGATTTCGGCTCTGCTGAGACAAAAAAATTTAAACAGATATAGTATGTCAAGCGAAAAACGAGAATACGAAGTCTTTACAGGGTTGCTTGGGGGCGATCAAGTGAATACATTGAGTGCCTCTTTTACGCTGTCCTGTGTGAAAGAATACGCTGCGGAGCATTTAGGCTCTGCCATTCGGCAATACATCTTACATGACGGATGCGACCTTCGTAAACCCGATAGCCGCGAATTAGAATCGTTAGGTCATGTGATGTCGTTGTCGAAACAAGTCGTGCGAGGCTATAAAACGATGAATAGCGTGATTGTAGATGCGAGACTCAATCGCTCCAGTTGCTCTGCCATCAAGTTTATAGTAATAAAATGCCAACGTACATCGGGGAAACCGTCTTGAACAATCCCCAATTAGCGGCGGCATTGACTCCAGAACAGCAATTATTAGTGGCTCAAAAGGCGTATATCAATACGAAAATTTTGTTTCATCAAAATATCAAGGAGAGTAGTGATTGGTTGAAAGCCCAACGTTCGGAAGGCTTTCGATGTCACATTGCGGACCGAGAGTTTGATGATGATGCCCATTTTGACTACATTGATACCCTGGGGGACGAGTTTGTGATTCGGCTCCAAACGAATCGGCTTTCCAATCAAACCAAACAGACTTATACGTTAAAAGGGAAAGTCTCCAAACGAGTGGTCTATCAGGCGTTAGTCGACAAGCCTTTTGCGCACGGTTGTACTGCCGAAATCGAAAAAAGCACGTTTCACGGTCAAACGTATCGATCGGTTACCGTCCAAATCGAATGGGAACCCCTGACCTTAAACGGCAAAACGTATCAAGTCGTGCGGATTACGCTTCGACAAGGGGCGAAACCGTTATTTGAACAACCCATGTTCCTCTTGACGAATCGGAAGGTCTTTAATGCGTCTCAAGCCCAAGAAAGTTATGCCGCTTATTGACTTCGTTCCAAAATAGAAGTCGTCTTTCGCTTTCTGAAACAAAATTTAGGGTGGGAAACGTTTCAAGTTCGGGATTTTAAGAAGATTCAAAATTTACTGGCACTCGCTTTTTTTCTGGTCGGTTTCTTTCCCGAACTCGAAGATCAATTGAAAAAGCATCCTTTAGCTCAAAATTTGTGTGAATTAGCGCATTCTAAAGGCTTGGTCACGATTCATTTTTTGCTCAAAGGACTCGAAAGACTTGTCCATTTTCAAGAAGTTACTCAATGGATGCAACAAGAAAATCTTACTAAAGAGGACATTGACGACCTGCTCAAAAGCATTGCTACGGGTTTCAATTCTGCATAGAATCCCCTTTTGTCACTTCTCCGCAGTTGTCAGAAGTAATAAATAATTAAAAAAACTACCGACAACAAAGCACTGCCGACAACGCCCCGCAACCCCCACCGCACAAGGCTCGACTGCGGGGCAATGCGTCAGTGCGATCGTT
>JBDLWG010000626.1:0-4193 GCA_039804385.1 Bacteroidota bacterium | reverse complement strand
AATGAATGGGTTGTATATCAAAACCTTTTAATTTCAAAAACCTTAAAATGCCTTTTTTGCCTGCCAAATGACCTGCGCCAACCGCTACGCAAATGCTTTGTTGCGCATGAATTTGTTCAATTTCGCGCGCCAGGCGCTCATTTCGGTCATAAATTAACAACTTTCGATTGCCTTTGACAGACCGTTTTGTCGCGTCATATAATGCTTCAATATCTGCCGACTCATACAAAGCCGTCATTTGCAATAATTTTTTCCGAAAACGCCCAAAATTACGCGTAATATCTTTGACTTGTTTAATTTGGTCTTCAATGTCCATATTTTGCAAAATCGACATTTGTTCTTGAATGGTTTCGATGCCGAGCATTTTTTTAGCATTTTCTTTGGCAAATTGCCATAAAGTTTCATCTAAAGATTGCGGCGCGTCTTTTAATAAAATGGATTCCGTCAAAAGATTCACTAATAAAATCGGTCGCAACGCATCATAAGGCAACAAATCCGTACCTACTTTTTTTTGAAATAATTCGGTAACGCGTTCATACCATTTTTCTGTGAATAAACTTTTCAAGGTCACACCATTAGGCAACATAAAAGAAGATTGTGCCAAATGATAAGCGGCTTCATCCAAATTAAATTCTGTTGCAAATGCATCACACGATATTATTTTTTCAAAAAACAGGTTTTGATATTTAAATGCCCGTGCATCGCGGATGTGCATCGTACCAATCAAGTAAGAGATTCTATCCGAATCAGCCTGTTTGAACGACCAAATTAAAGATTTTTTATTTTTTTTCATTGTTTTATTGGATACCCTATGTAGCGTTTAAAACGATACACCTGTTATTAGCATTTATTAAGGATGAATCATGCCTATAATTGTCATTTTTTTGTCAAAAAAGCATGCCAAAGCAAAAAACGTTTTTTTTTTCAAAAGAATAATTACTTTTGTGTCTTGAAAATCGTACTTGAAAACTTTTCTTAACAACAAACTTTTGTTACAAACAACTATGAAGTACAACAGCCCCCTATTCCATTTGTTCATGCTGCTTTTAACAAGCGCGTTTTGTGTATGCAGTTGCCACGAACAAGCAAACCCTGATAATCCAGTTGATATTTTCCAAAATGTCACGGGTAATTATTGGATTTATCAACATTTTACGGTTGCGCCTGACGGCAAAGCAGCTCCACAAGAACGTTATGACAGCACCGTTGTTGTCAAAGACACGACGATTCGCGGGCAAACGTATAAAATTACGCGGACTTTCGAGTATAAAAATGCTGTAAACCGTCAAATGGTGCATGTTTATCAAGCGTTTTTGCGCGATTCTGCGAATCACATCGTAGATGAACGCGGTAATTTGTACGCTTGGCCTAAAAATCTAACGGATACGTTACGCCGCGATACGATTCGAGATTACAGTTCGTATGGTCGGATTATAGCCATCAAAACCTATGTCTATACGGATAGAGCTGCTGCGCTGCATACCGCAGTAGGGCATTTGCAGACGATTGATTTAAAATCTACGTTTAATTTTTATCCCAATTATCAACAAGGTGGCAAAGTTCGTTACGGACATACTTGGTACACATCGGGGATTGGCAAGGTGAAAGAAGTCGGTTTTGGCGATTATCGGGATTTAAATGCGTACGGAAAAGAGTTAATCCGTTATTACGTCAAAAAAGAATAATTTTATAAGGATTTACAAATCAAAGCTTTATAAATAATCGTTTGCAGCAAATACCTCATTCGCTGCAAACGATACTCGACTATGCAGATTTCGCTTCTGTTGCAGTCGATTTAGGGGCATTTGTCATTTTGATAGCTTTCGGACGGCTGTTGCCGTGAGAGCCTTGAAAAATCTTGCCTCTTTTTGTTCTTTTATCGCCTTTACCCATTGATTTGGAATTTTTTTGATTGAAAAAATCATTTTTTGCGGCTGCAAAGGTATTGCAATTTCATCAAAAACAAAACTTTTGTGACCATAATCGATTTTTATTTCTTTCGATTATTATTATTGCTACTATTTTTATTATTCGGATTCTGATTTTTATTCATACTTTGATTCGGGTTGCTCGGTCTGTTTTTATTTGCACTATTGTTAGTGGTGCGATTCTGATTGTTATTGCGCCGACCGTCGTTTATACCCATGTTTTTATTGGCACTATTGCCGCGACTTTTATTGGCATTTGCCAAATTATCAATGGTACTCGCGTCTTCAAGGCTTAATTTGTTTTCGGATAAAATCGCTAAATCATTTTTAATGATTTCATCGCTGATATAGTGTTCTTTGTTCCAAGTTTTGTAAGCCAATTTCATATACGCGCCAATCGCTTGAACAAAACCGTCCTTAATCTGACCTGGTTCCATATCAAGGGCGCGGCGAATCAAGACTTGAACATTATTGCCATAATGCCGAAAACGGGTATCTTGCAACGGGTAAGGGACACGTTCTGGTCTTTTGCGCGCATCTTCGGGACGCGGCACTTCACCACTCGGCGTGTAGGCTTCCAAATTATATTTGGCGATATGGAACAAATGTTTCCATAACTTTTCTCTATAATCGTCAATATTCTTACTTTGAGGATATAATTGTTGGATTAAATCCACAATATGTTCACAAAAGGCTTGGCGATATTGATGATCCTTAATCGTTTGCGCATGACGTACTAATTGCTGCACATTGCGCCCATATTCGGGCATAATTAATTCCTCCAATCCTGTATTATATTGGAGGTCAAAAAGACCATTAACAGGTTTCAAATTTTTAATTTTTTTAATTGTAATATTTCAATAGAATTATAAATAATTGATTTATAATTATTTATAATTCTATTGAAAATAAATATGGTTTGTGATAGCAATTTCTGTTTTGGAAAATTTGTGAAATAGGATGCTTATGATTTTAAGGATTGCAAGGATGTTTTCGGTTGAAGAGTGCAAATGAGAACTCAAAACATCCTTCCAATCCTTAAAATCATAAGCATCTTATTTCAGCAATTTTCCAAAGCGGAAACTGCTGGATTTATTATAGCCATTATCACTTTGTAGTCGTTTTTATTTACTCTACAGTAACCGATTTTGCCAAATTGCGCGGTTGGTCAACGTTGCAATTACGCATTACCGCAATATGATAAGACAATAATTGCAATGGAATCACAGACAATAAGGGCGCGAAAGGCTCCTCTGTATCAGGAATTTCGATAATATAATCTGCTAATTCCTTGATAATCGTATCGCCTTCCGTCACGACTGCAATCACGATTCCCTTCCGAGCTTTGACTTCTTGGATATTGCTGACAATCTTTTCATAAGCACTTTTGTTGTTACAAATCACAACAACAGGCATATTTTCGTCAATTAACGCAATCGGACCGTGCTTCATCTCCGCAGCAGGATAGCCTTCTGCATGGATATAGGAAATTTCTTTCAATTTCAACGCGCCTTCCAATGCCACAGGGAAATTATAACCGCGTCCCAAATATAAAGCATTTGGTGCATCTTTGATTTCAGAAGCAATATATTTGACTTGTTCATTGACTTTCAAAACTTGCTCTATTTTAGACGGCAAATTTTCCATTTCGGTCAATAATTTCCGATAGTGCGTTTTAGAAATTTTGCCGCGTTTATAACCGAGACTCAATGCCATCATCGTCAATAACGTTACTTGACCCGTAAATGCTTTCGTGGAAGCAACACCAATTTCGGGACCCGCATGTATATAAGAACCCGCATGCGTCAACCGCGCAATCGAAGAACCAACAACATTCACGATACCGTATATCAATGCACCCTGACTTTTCGCTAATTCGAGTGCCGCTAACGTGTCCGCCGTCTCGCCTGACTGCGAAATGGCAATGACAACATCTTTATCGGTGATAATTGGGTTGCGATAACGCAATTCAGAAGCATATTCGACCTCCACAGGAATCCGCGCCAACTCTTCAAACAAATATTCAGCAACTAAACCCGCATGCCAAGAAGTGCCGCAAGCCGCAATAATAAATCGTTGCGCATTGCCAATCCGTTGCTCGTATTCTTCCAAACCGCCCAATTTAATCCAACCTTCCTCCGCATTCAAGCGACCGCGCATGCAATCACCAATGGTTTTGGGCTGTTCATGGATTTCTTTCAACATGAAAGAGTCATAACCACCTTTCTCTAAGGCTTCAATCGTCAAATTCAATTGTTGAACAAA
>JBDLWG010000625.1:0-4234 GCA_039804385.1 Bacteroidota bacterium | reverse complement strand
AAAAAAAGCCTCGTCCCATTACTGGAGACAAGGCATCGGATATGAATGATTTACGAAAAACCGTTGAATTAATCTGCGTTATCGTGCAGAAAGGAATTGCCCGAAGTCCTCAAATCTTCGTCGTCAATACTCCATTTGGACATATTGCGCTCCGAAGAATGTGGCACATTTTCCAAGCGAACGCCCCGTCGCAGATACGCAGGTTCGTTTTCCAACTCTATAATCGTTTGAGGATTATTGAGTTTCACATTACTAAAATTAGCTTTAACTCTATCTCGCCGTTGCTGCATATCTTGCGATTGCTGTTTTTTGCGGCGGTCTTCCTCTGCTAAACGCTCTTTTTCACGCTCCTCACTTTTCAACATCAATTCGCGTTCCTGTTCGCGCTCCTTTTCTAATTCCAATTCTCGCAATTTTGCCCGTTCTCGCTCCCGTTCTTTTTCTCTTTCCTCGCGGATTACGTCATGGTAATTATATTGAGGGGAACGCGGTTTGACAAATCGTTCCGATGTCAAATCAATACTGCCGGAGTTTTTGTCACCCTCGTCGAAACTCCCCGTATTAAAAAAAGGATTGCGCGGCTGTACAGGTCGTTTCGGCGCGTCATCCAATGCAACACGCACCGTGCTATCAACGATTGGTATTTTTTTGTCTTCTTTGTACTTGCTCGGAATCGGCGGCGTACTAAACGTTTTGGTTTCAAAACCTGTTGCAATGACCGTAACACTCAATTTATCACCAAGCGTGTCATCATAACAGTTTCCCCAAATTAAATTTGTTCCAAATCCAGCTTCCTCTTGCACAAATTCTGTGATTTCAAAAATCTCATCCATCGTCACCTCTTTCGACCCAGAAGTGATATTGACCAAAATATGTTGCGCTCCTTGAATATTATTTTCTTCCAACAATTGAGAACTCAACGCAGCATCCACTGCTTTTTTTGCCCGATTGTCGCCATCCGATACGCCAATGCCCATAATCGCAACGCCAGAACCGCGCATGACGGTATTGACATCCTCAAAATCCACATTGACATAACCCGGAACCGTGATGATTTCAGCAATCCCTTTTGCAGCCGTTGTTAAAATGTTATCTGCTTGCGCAAAAGCCCCCGAAATACTCAAATTGCCATAGATTTGGCGCAATTTGTCGTTGGAAATAACGATTAACGTATCTACATTATTTTTCAACTCTTCTAATCCTTCATGCCCTTGCACCATCCGCTTTTTGCCCTCAAAGGTGAACGGCAACGTCACGATACCCACCGTCAAAATGCCCATTTCTTGAGCAGCTTTGGCGATGATAGGCGCGGCTCCAGTACCTGTGCCACCACCCATTCCGGCGGTGATAAACAACATTTTGGTACTTTTTTCCAAATATTCTTTGACAAACTCAATCGATTCGATGCACGCCTCTTTCCCTTTTTGCGGACGAGAACCTGCACCCAGACCAGCAGAAACACCAGGCCCAAGTTGTATCTTAACGGGGACGGGACTTAAATCCATCGCTTGAATATCGGTATTGCAGATAGCGAAATCTACGCCTACGATACCTTGCTTATACATATGCGTCACGGCATTGCTTCCTCCACCCCCTACGCCAATCACTTTGATGATGGACGGATCCTCGTTTTTTAAATCGAAAATCATATCTATGACAATTTTTGAAGCATTCTTTAATATTGGTTATCGCTTTTTATTTTTTGAATTAGGATTTTTAGGATTGGTAAGATTTATGCAGGATTGATTTTATAAGGTTTAATATAGGAAAAAATCTTATAAAATCAATCCTGCGTAAATCTTACCAATCCTAAAAATCCTAATTCAAAAAACGGCCTCAATCGTCTTTTCGATTGAAATCCGAATCGGGTTCCGCTTCAAACCATTCTTTCGTTTTACGGAACAAATTATCGTACCAGCGACCTTTATCAGACCCATTTTGCTTAGGCATTTCAGGTTGAGCAGGCTGTTGAACAGGCGGCGGGATGGTTACAGCTGGTTGCTGATGCGTTGTCACATTGCCATTGCTGTTCCCATTGCCATTACCGTTTCCATTGAAATGCGGTTGTTGTTCAAAATGCAATTCTTCATAAGCATTGGACAAAGCAGCCCGTTGTTGTTTAGCAGCGCGCTGTTCCGCTTCATTGATGCCTTTCAACAACAAACCAATCGCCGTTGAATAAATCGGACTACACACTTGTTCGTGATAACCGTGTGCCAAATGTTCAATTGGAACGCCAATGCGCGTACTTTTACCTGTATTTAATTCACAAAGTTTTTCGACATGGTTTAATAAGGCTCCACCACCCGTCAAAACGATGCCGCCAATGAGTTTGCGCTCAAAGCCCGAATTGCCAATTTCCCACATCACTGCGTCAAAAATTTCTTCCATCCGCGCTTGAATGATGCGCGCCAGATTTTTTTCGCTGATTTCTTTATAATCGCGTCCTTTCAACCCCGGAATCGTGATAATGCGGTTTTGCACCACTTCATCCGCCAACGCAGAGCCAAATTTGACTTTTAATTGTTCTGCCTGTTGCTGCATGACCGTACAGCCTTCCTTGATGTCGGAAGTAATCACGTTCCCACCGAAAGGAATCACCGCCGTATGCCGAATGATGCCCTCATGGAAAATCGTAATATCCGTCGTGCCGCCGCCGATATCGACTAAGGCAACACCCGCTTCTTTTTCTTCCTCGCTCAATACTGCAATAGCAGAAGCAATCGGTTCGAGCGTCATATCGGCGACTTTCAAACCCGTGCGCTCTACGCAACGATGAATGTTGTTCGATGCCGAAATCTGCCCTGTGATGATATGGAAATTGACTTCCAACTTCACCCCACTCATGCCCACAGGGTCTGTGATGCCCTGTTCGCTATCCACCGTATATTCTTGTGGAATAATATGTAAAATCTTGTCACCAGGGGGTAACACCAATTTATACACATCGGCAATGAGCCGATTGATGTCTTTTTGAGCAATTTCTGTGAAATCGTTATCCCGAATCAGTTGACCGTGATGCCGCAGGCTTTTGATGTGCTGCCCTGCAATGCCGACATGAACGACATTGAATTTGGTGCGCGCCGAACGCTGCGCGGCGGAAACGGCTTCGTGAATGGCAGTAACCGTTTTTTCGATGTTCGTCACGACTCCCCGCATGACTCCAATCGAATCCACTTTACCGACTCCAAGGATTTCTAATTTGCCGTACTCGTTTTTACGACCAGCAATAGCACAGACTTTGGTTGTTCCGATGTCTAAGGCAACAACAAGATCTGATTGATTAAATTTTAAATTATCATTCATATCACTAACAGTTTTGGTTCGGAACGCCCGCCTGGGTGCGCTGCTTCCGAGTGCTTTACAGATAGTGCCAATATTCGCTGTTTTTCGGCGTAGTTTTTCGTAGTAATGGGTTGTCACCCTTCTTCTTGACTGCAAACATATGGGTTTGCAAACTCCTAAAAAAATTTTTGAACCACCTTTTTTAGTTATAACGCGTTTTTGCTTGAATTTCGGTAGAAAGAATATTAACAATAAGTTAATGTAAGTTATTCATATGTTATTCATTGATAATACTTACTTCTGCTCGAAAAATGGCATGAAATGCGCTTTACTAACTAAGATGATAGGGAACGTTCTTAAAAATAAATCAATCAAAAAAAGCTAAATACCGATAGTTTACCTGTAAAAAAAAGTTAAAAATTGCCGCGCTTTTCCAATATTTTGTTAAAAAATAAGACTCGTTCTGTGTGACGTGTAACGACTCGTTGGCATGTAACAAGAACTTGTGGCAAATTTAAAATCTTTTTTGGTATGCACAAACTTTTTATGCGTAAACTTTCGATAATCTTTTTGTTATGAAGTCTATTTATTGTTATGTAAATCCCAACTTTTTGTTTAATTATGTCAAATATTCAAATACATGATTTGAATATTTGAAAATCATTCTCCCGCCTACAATTATAATTTAAAAAAAATAATTACTTTTTAAAACATTTTTAAAACACAAATTCGTGTTTTAAAAATCTATGCTTTTTTGAACTAAAAAACAAATCGTTTTAAAATAAATACTTTTTTATTTTAAATACAAGTTACCGTTTTTTACAAACGACTTGTCCTTTATATTTGACATTAATGATGCCGTATTTTTTCCAACCTTCGTATGGAATGCCTTCTTGATAAAAAATCTTCACGCGTTTTAACTTATCTTCTAAATCATCCAGATTGCCCA
>JBDLWG010000624.1:0-16271 GCA_039804385.1 Bacteroidota bacterium | reverse complement strand
AAGCGTTTTAGAAAAAGCGCGAGCAGCATTATTGCTCCATCCCAAAAAAGACCGTCGAGAACTATCTTTTTTGGCGCAAAATCGTTTAATTTTTGTCTTTCAACCCAACATCATCAAAAATCAACAAACCACTCGTTATGCGAAATGGTTTAAATTTGCTGAAAAAACGCGGAATCCCAATAATACAGCATCTGATTTTGATGAATTTTCTAACAATTCAATTTTTGCACAAATGATTCATAGATTAGCAGTCAACCATGTTGACAATCAAGATTTGATTAAGGAGATGGGCGAAGAAGCCTATCGTGCTGCAAAAAAATTAGGCGAAGAGGTACAAAAAGCGGAAGAACGCCACTTTATGTATTGGGACATTTACGATGAAATCACGGGGCAATACAAAGAGGAATTTGATGCCACACTCAAAGCAGAACGACAACTTCGGTTCGCTGCAATAGACCGTGCAGAAGAAGCAATCGTACTGGCTGCCGCAGCGAAAAGACTGTTGGAAAAAGCAGAGATAGAAAATCAAAAGGAAAAAGAACGGATGGAAAAGGAAAAAGAACGGATGGAAAAGAAAATGGCGATGGAAAAACAAGAGGCTCTAAAATTAGTGGAAAAGGAAAAATTAGAGCGTCTTGCTGCCAAAAAATTGTTGCAAGAAGAACAAAAAAAAGCGCGAAAATTGGAAAAAGAACAGAAAAAGTTGTTGGAACAAGAAAAACAACGCGCTAAATCACTCTTAGAACAGAAACAGATTCTAGTGATGCATAATTTATTTATAGCAGGTTTGTCAAACGATATCATTGCTAAATCGTTGGATGTGTCTATTGAACAAATCTTGATTTGGCAAAAACTCAAAAAATAAAGGTTGAAACAAGAGATTTTGCATTAAAATTCCATTTTGAAATTCAATTTTGATTCGTTCAACCAAAATAAAAAAAGGCTCCACCCGTTTTGAAAACTTTTGGAGCCTTTTCCACTTTATCACCATTTACTAAAAATAATTTTTCGTTTTTGATTTTCTGAAGTCAACGTCATCGTATTCTGATGAATACTTACAAAAGGAGCATTATCGGGATTTGAAAACACCTTGAAAAATAGACCACTCCAAGCCGCGTCGCAACCTATTTTTCTTCATTTTTTGAAAGTATTTTAATTTATTAAGTCTTAAATTGAAATAAGTTATCGAACTATTGTATCCCAAAACCATCGTGTGTAGAGTAAAACGTGCGTCAAGTTTGAAACTTGACGCACGTTTTGCACATTTAATTGGCTTCAATTACTTATAGGAACGTTTAGAAAGTCGTAAATGTGATGCTTATTTTTTCATAAATACTTTTGAAATCATGGTGTCACCTGCCTCTATTTGCAACACATATAGACCTGTCGGCAAATCATATACGTTAAGGGTTTGCACTTGTCGTCCTGTGGATAAAAAGCCCGCTTCGACGAATTGCATTTTTTGTCCGAAATAATTGTAAATCAATATTTTAGCATTCGATGGTTGTTTCAAATGGAAGGTAATATCCAAATCATTACTGGTTGGATTGGGGGTAATGGACAACGCATTTTCAGGCAAATCAGTCACTGGACTCACACAAAACCAAGCGCGTTGCACCCAATTGGGATGGTCAATATACGGGTTTCGATTGCCTTGATACAGTGCCGTCAACCGATTGCGCTCTATTTCGACGGAATCGGGCGGGTCTTGCACATGCCAACGTTTCAACGTTTCAAGGTCACCCAATCGCGTAATCGCGCCCGCCTGAGTTGGATACATCGTATAAAAATAAAAAATAGCTCTTGCTGTATTACCTTTTTGAATTTCACGAGGTTCAAAAGTGGAATTTCGGACATTAAATTCAGCCCAATCGTCCAAAAAAGTGGTGGGAATGGTCGATTGGCTAACCGCTTCTCGCATCCATTGCGTCGTTAGCGGGTCTGGCACATCCGCAAATGGGAAATTGGCACGCACATTATTCCAAACATCATAGGATGGAAAAAGATGATGTATATCCGAAACCATTGGGTCTGCAGAATTGAAAAACGATTGCGGAATCGTATGTTCACAATTGATGGGGAGAATACTCGTTGCCGTATTGCCATACGCCTGCGCTTTCTGATAACCAGAATAAACGCAAGTCAACATATTGTTTTTATTATCAATATATCCATACATTTTACCTCGAGCCGCAGAATAACCCAAAGTGGTATGTTGACTATCATAAAAATTTTGTTTCATCCAAGAACGCACGCCTACACAATCTAATCCCGCAGGTGGGTCTGTTTGTGCGCTCCCTTGAAAAGGGAATGCGATGCTTAGGGAAAGGGACCAAATGATTCTTTTTTTCATGCTTTTAAAATTTAGGCGCGTAGAAATGCTTCTTTCTACACGCCTAAGTTATTGATTATCAATTTTTTATTATTTTTTATCTTCACCTGGCTTCAATTCGCCTTTCAACGTCAAGACCATCGTACCAGGGTCTGTATTCGCCGTAACCGTAACGGTTTTTGCCGTTTGACCCGCCGCTTTTCCATTAGAATCGAAAACCACTTTGATTTCACCTGTTTTGCCGGGTGCAATCGGAGCTTGTGGTTTTTCTGGAACGGTGCAACCACAACTTGCTTTTGCATCCAAAATCACCAATGGTTCTGTACCAGTATTTGTAAATTTATAGATATGACTAATTTTATCACCCACCGTTGCAGCACCCCAATCATGTGTCATTCTTGGGTTTTCCCAACGAATCGATGTTGATTTGCCAACAGGCGCGGTTGGAGGCACTTTTGCCGCCGCAGCATCTGTAGCATTTGGTGTAACCGCCGCAGGAGCTGTCGTAGTGGTTGCAGGAGCCACTGTACCCCCTTTTGGTGTCATCGGCGCAGATGGCTGTGTAGGCGCAGGTGCCGCAGGATTCGTTTTATTCACCGCAGGAACCGTTGCAGGCGCACCTGTCGTAGCAGCACCTGTTGTAGGCGCAGTGCTTGCAGTCGGTACTTCAGGATTGGCTGTTGAAGCAGCAGGCAGCGGCGTTGATTCCACCACAGGCGTATTACTCGTAGCAGTATCTGCCGAAATGGTTTTAGGCGCGTTCTCTTGGCAAGAAACCAAACTTTGTACTGCAAGAGCCGCTAAAATCAAACTTTTGAATGCGTTTTTCATTATTATCCGTTTAAAATTGTTTTTTAATATGAAAAATGAGAATGAACTATTATGACCGATAAAGACGCAAAGTTATAAAAAAAGTTGTCTAATCCAGCGTTGAAATCCGCAATTAAAATCGAATTATACTTTGCGTTGAGTGATTTTGCGATAGGATGGATTTACGGATTCAACGGATTCGCACCGATTGGTACGGATTTTTTTAAAAAACAACCAATCCGTATCCATCGGTGCGAATCCGTTGAATCCGTACATTCATTGTATCCCAAAACCATCGTGCGTAAAGTATAGGAATCATACCGTTTGGAGGGTTTGAAACACTCCAAACGGTGTATTACCTTGATATTCAATGTTTTAATTTACCATTCTTTCAACAAATCAGGTCTGCGTTCTTGGGTTCGTTGCAACGATTGTTCAAAACGCCATTCCTCTATCCGCGCTTCGTGACCCGACATCAACACTTCTGGCACTTTCCAACCGTTGTAATCCGCAGGGCGCGTATAAACAGGCGGTGCTAATAAATTATCTTGGAAGGAGTCGGTCAAAGCAGACGTTTCATCTCCCAAAACGCCTGGAAGCAACCTTCCAATCGCATCCACCACCAATGCCGCAGGCAATTCGCCGCCCGACAATACATAATCGCCCACCGAAATTTCCATTGTAACAAAATGTTCCCGTATCCTTTCATCAATGCCTTTGTAATGTCCACATAAGATAATTAAATTTTTTTTCATGGATAAACGATTGGCAGTCTGTTGATTAAAGGTTTTTCCGTCAGGAGTCATATAAATCAATTCGTCATATTTTCGTTCCGATTGTAACTTGCGTAGGCAAGCGACAATGGGTTCAATCATCATCACCATGCCCGCACCGCCGCCAAATTGGTAATCGTCCAATTGTTTGTGCCGACCCAATCCATAATCGCGGAGGTTGTGGACAACGACTTCAAAAAGTCCTTTTTCGCGCGCCCGTTTCATAATCGAATGACTCAACGGGCTGATAAGCAATTCGGGTACAGCAGAAAGGATGTCAATACGCACTTGTTGGATTTTTGAGTGTGATTTTTTTGAATTAGGATTTTCAATCCCGAAAGGATGCTATTTCGGTAATATGATGCTATCTAATCTGCCCGCAAAGTCCCGAAGGGACGAGACGCTTTCGCTAAATACCGTCCCTTCGGGACTTTGCGGGCAGGTTGGGTGGCATCGTGTTACCGAAATAGCATCCCTTCGGGATTGAAAATCCTAATTCGGACCAAGCCAAATTAGATTACATTCCGTTGATTTTCAATAGTTCTACTTCAAAAATCAAGGTCGCGTAAGGTCCAATAGAGCCGCCCGCGCCGCGCTCGCCATAACCCAAATTGTACGGTACAAACACCTTCCATTTCGAGCCTTTTGGCATCAATTGCAACGCTTCTTGCCAACCTTGAATCACGCCATTCACAGGAAATTCAATCGGTTCACCGCGATCTACAGAGCTGTCAAAGACTTTACCATTCAATAAAGTACCATGATAATGCGTCGTCACTTTATCGCTCGCCATCGGTTTCGGACCGAAACCGGCTGTCATAATTTCATATTGCAAACCACTTGCAGTGGTAATCACATTAGGACGTTTTTTATTTTCATCCAAAAATTTCTGACCTTCTGCAATCGCTTTTTCCGAACCTTTGGAACCTAACGCCTGCATATATTGGCTAAAAATCTGATTTGCCAATTCCGCCTTGATAGCTTCTTTGCCTTTTAAAGCTGCTTCAAAACCACGCGCCATCGTTGCTGGGTCAATTTCAACCGCTTGAGCTTTGAAATTTTGAGCAAACAACACGCCCAAACTGTAACTAATAGAATCCTGTTTTGTCATTGTGACATTATTTTGTGCAGTGCTGACACTACTGAACAGCATTGCGGATGCGAAAATCGGCGCAAAGGTCTTGATTATTTTCATTTTTTTTGTGTACTAATTAAAAAAGTTTTTATTTAGAAAAAGGAGATAACGTAACTTTTCGATTCAAGTTTTATCTTAGATAAAAAGTTTTGTCAAAATTTTGTCAAATTATGAGATACAACATTCCGTACAATGTTCCCTACAACGTTTGGAGGGTTTCAAACCCTCCAAACGTTCTATTATATTAGGATACATTATTTATTTTTCAAGGCTGCATAATATTTGAAATAATAAGGAATCGTTTCAATGCCTTTATAGTAATTGAACAAACCATAATGCTCATTTGGCGAGTGTAACGCATCACTATCCAACCCAAAACCCATCAAAACGCTCTTACTACCCAATACTTTTTCAAATAAAGCGACGATTGGAATCGACCCGCCTTCTCGTTTTGGAATCGGTGCTTTGCCAAAAGTGGCTTCCATCGCTTGATGTGCGGCTGCATATTCGGGCGTATCGGTGGGCGTAACCGCAGGCATCCCGCCATGATGTGGAGTCACTTTCACTTTCACCGAAGCAGGTGCAAGGGATTGAAAATGAGCTTCAAACAATTTAAAAATTTTCTCATCCGATTGATTCGGCACTAAACGCATACTGATTTTTGCATATGCTTTAGAAGGCAAAACAGTCTTTGCACCTTCCCCTGTATAACCGCCCCAAATCCCATTGACATCCAAAGTTGGGCGAATTGATACGCGTTCCGAAGTCGTATAACCTTTTTCACCATGCACTTTATCAATATCGAGTGCCGTTTTATACGCCGCCAAGTCGAATGGAGCTTTGCCCATTTCCTTTCGTTCTTTTTTGGAAATTACTTTTACGTCATCATAGAAATGAGGAATCGTGATTTTGCGTTTTTTATCATGCAAATCAGCAATCATTTGGGCTAAAACATTAATCGGATTCGCTACTGCGCCTCCATAAATGCCCGAATGTAAATCCCGATTCGCGCCCGTGACTTCCACTTCGACATACGCCAAACCGCGCAAGCCTGTGGTAATACTCGGTACATCATTTGCAATAATCGACGTATCGGAAATTAAAATTACGTCACAAGCCAGTTTATCCACATTTGCTTTGCAAAAATCGCCTAAATGCACCGAACCAATTTCTTCCTCGCCTTCAATCATGAATTTGATATTGCATGGCACACCGCCATTTTGCATCATGGCTTCAAACGCCTTGACGTACATATAAACTTGCCCTTTATCATCTGCCGAACCGCGTGCGAAAATCGCGCCTTCGGGATGAATTGCCGTTTTTTTAATCACAGGTTCAAACGGCGGCGACTCCCACAATTCCAATGGGTCAGGCGGTTGCACGTCATAATGCCCATAAACCAAGACGGTTGGCAACTTTTTATCTATGATTTTCTCGCCATACACGACAGGATGACCGCCCGTAGGACAGATTTCGACGTTTTCAGCCCCTGCTGCAATGAGTTTTTCCTTGAAAAAAGTGGCGGCGCGTTCCATATCTGCCTTATGATGCGGGTTTGCCGAAACGGACGGGATGCGCAAAACTTCCAACAATTCCTCTAAAAATCGTTGTTTATTTGCCTCCAAATACGGTTTTAGTAATTCCATTTACCTAATCGGATGAATAATGATTGAATAATAGGTTTAATCAGACACAAATTTACGACATTTATCTTTAAAAACACATCGTTCCCATAGGAAGACATCGTTCACATAGGCAAATCTATGTGAACGATGTCCTCCTATGTGAACGATGTGTTTCAAAAGCGACTAAAATAAAATTTCAAAATAATTATTTTTTTAAAATTTTATATTGATTTTAAAAAAATATTTTAAACAAACCTCTTTTTTTATACTAAATTTGAACTATTTACACTGAAAAATAAATAAATACGACATTTAGTCCATATCTTGCCGCCTTAAAACAAACTCCGTGCAATGGAACTGAGCCGATTTACCTTATCAAACCATTGTTTTGAATCAATTGTTCACAAAAACAGGTTTGATTTTCCGCGTAACTCGTATGAAGTATGTCCTCAACCGTCTTGCTGTTCGCTCAAAACCAGCCTTCAACGCCCCTAACAAGGCTTTGACGAATGGAGTTTATAAAATAACCTTTCGACATAATATTTCGTTTGAAAAAATATTGCGTTACAAAATGCGTTTTTGCGTCAAAATAAATAATTTAACCAAACATTTCATTAACTTTGTTACCCAAATGATGAGTTTTAACATTTTACTAAAAAAAACTATGACTAACTCAAGATTTAGTTTTTTACTCGCTTTATTGTTGCTCTCTTTCGGGGCTTCTGCGAGCGAAATTGCAAGCAGATTTCTGCTTTTTCAGATTGAAAACCCAGAACCAGTTTCTGAATGTGGGCGATTGAAAGGGTATGTGAGTTTGGTCGAAATCGTGAACGACCAAATGATGGTGACGAGCCAATTTCCAACCGTTTATGGACTCAATGGCTGCAATAAACAGTGGCGCGGCGATAAAAAAACGCCTCTTGGTAAGTACAAAATTGACATTATTAACCGTAAAAGCCTTACGAATGTCAATGAGCGCAATAAATTTGGTGGTTTTAGCCTTGTTTTGGATTACCCAAACGCACATGACCGCAACAAAGGGCGGACTGGAGAAGCGATTGCGATTCATGGCGGGCGGAATAGTCCAACTTTGGGCTGTGCGCGCGTTTTGGATGGAGACCGTTTTGAGCCGAGTTTTGGCGTAGATAACATTCGCCGTGTGGCAGAATTTGTGCAAAAAGGCACGCCTGTCATCTTTATGGAGAATGCTGAATCCGATTTAATTGGCACCGAAGGCGGTATTTTTTCCGCAGAAGCATCTCAGTTTTGGAAGAATGTATTGTTGAGCGACCTTAGCAGAGAAGATTTGTTGGGCTGGGTTCGTGATTACCGAAATCATATTTCGCCAGTGGATCCATATGCAACGGTTGCGCCAAGTGCAAGTGTTTTGAGTGCGTCTATTTCGGGGGCGGTGACAAGTGCGCCTATCACCAATTATCCTGCTGCGGTGATGACTCCTGCGCCCGCACCTATCGAAATGACTCCGGTTCCTGTTGTTGCTGCGCCGACTCGCGCTAAAGCGGAATCTGCAAGCAGTTCGGAAGGTTCGGTACGCGCTTCTTCGACGTTGAATGGCAGTAGCCGCTATTCCGCAACCCATTTATCGGACAATAGCGATGCAACGGCTTGGTGTATTGAGGGCAGCGAAAAGAAAAAAGTGATTGTTTTTGAGTTTCCCGATGAACGCACTTTGCACAAAATGAGCATTATCACAGGGTACGACCGCGATAATCTGTGGAAACAAAATGGACGCGCTGCGGAAGTCAAAATCAGTTTTGATGGAGACAAACCGATGAATTTTGATTTAAAAGATTCGCGCAATCGCCAAACATTTAGTTTCAAAAAAAGTGTGAAAACGAAATTAGTGCGGGTCGAAATCACGCGTTACAAAAAAGGCGCGAAAGGCAATGATATGTGTATTTCTGAATTAGAATTTCATTAATTTTAAACTTGGATGGATTCGATTTGTTGGATTTTTTTTACAAAGAATCCAATCCATTCAAGTTTAAATGGATACAAATAAAATCAACAGAGGCGCGATAACAGGGTTATAGCGACTCTGTTTTTTTTTAAACTATTAAAATCTAACATCATGTTTACAAACCAATCTTTTTTTATAAATTATGTTTTTTTATGCTTTATGGTTTGCACAAGTTGCAAAAATGAAGCGGCAGATGCCAAAAAAACAAATATCTTAACTTCTCAAACGGTTGTAAATCAATCTTTTAATACCGAAGATGATTGTGCATGGATGTCAAAATGGTTTTCGGAGGAATGCGCGGATAGCATGACGCGTTTCGCCTGTAATGGGAATGAACCCTTGATTCAAGAAATGGCTGCGGACCATGATTGGTGTTCCGGCGCGGGCTATTTGAAGGTCAAAACCTTATTTCGGAAAGGTTTTTATGAAAATGGACAAGCAAAAATGTTGGTTTTAGTCGGCATGGAACCCGAAAAACAGTTGAATAATCCAAAATTGCAAGAATGTATTTTGGGCGGTTCCATTTGGGCGCAAGAAGCAACAGGTTGGATGCCTATTTTAAAAACAAATATGATTGTTTTCTTACAATCCAATTTGCACCGCCCGATGAAAATCAATATGACCGATAACGAAACCATTCAATTGGAATATTTGGAGGGCAAAAAAAGAAAAGTGATGACGTTGAAAGTGAAAAAAGAAGGTTTTGAAGAGCCGATATTGGGAGATTTGTAACTTTGATTTGTTGGCTTCATTGGATTTTTTATAAAAAAAATCCAATGAAGCCAACAAATTCAAGGAATCCAAGTTGAAAGATTTTAACTTTGCCGCAGGAGCTTCTCCATAGAAGTTTTACGTTCGCAAAATATTGATAATCAATTGTTTATTCAACTTTCATAGAATCATGGAAAACTTACAAGAAGCATTTCAACGATTGGAACAATCAGCTAAAGCGATTCAGCAATCCAAAAAGAATATCAAAAAAGAAATTGAAACGATTCGATATCTGGCGCAAGTTTTTTTATTAAATTTTAATCAATTTAATGACGTTTTAGATAATAGACAGAGGCACAGCCTTATCCAAATGCTTCATAGCCATTTCATGGGTTCTTTTGATAAAGATAGTGTCGCAATACTTGTTGAACGTTTAAAACAAAGTTTGCTTTTGCTTGAGAAGCAGGCTTCAAAAATGGTTTTAAATCCTACAAAATCAGCATTACCAATTAGCATTCAAGGACTAACAATTTACAATTATTACAATATAAAATCTGCTGGACTGAGCATTCCGTTAAATGCTTCATTTGTCGCTTTAACAGGTAATAATGCAGAAGGGAAAACCCGAATTTTAAAAGCAATTGGAGAAAGTTTTTATATGCCTGAGTCAAGTGCCTACGATTTCAAAGGACAAAAATGTTTGCTTATATTCAATGTAAAGGTTGCGAATCGTTTAAGTACAAGCATTATAGATGGCATTAAAAACTGGTGGACAATGGTTCAACATCAAAACAAGGTAGTTGCTTATGGTGCATCCCGTTTGCAATTGCAAAGCAGTGAAAGTCAAGATGTTCAGAATTTAAAAAAATCTAATGTGTATAATTTGTTTCACAATGAAAGTACCTTATTGAATATTGAACATTGGTTTAAAATTCAAAAATTGAAACAAGAAGAAGCGCGGATTCAAGCAGTTAAACATTTATTGATTGAGTTGATGCCAACGATTCAAGATATTCAAATGGGGGTGAAAACGACTCGATTGAGTGATTATGCCATTACTTACATCGAAAATGGAAAGGAATTGTTGTCTGAGGAGTTATCGGCGGGCAATAAAAGCATTTTGGCGATGATTGGCGATATGCTAATTCGCCTATATGACGCGCAACCCGAAATGATTGAACCCAATCAATTAGCGGGAATTGTCTTAATTGACGAATTGGAAGTGCATTTGCATCCGATTTGGCAAAAAAAATTGCCTCAATTATTGGTAAAACACTTTCCATTGGTACAATTTATTGTGAGTACGCATAGCCCAATTGTATTTTTGGGTATGCCACCTGATACCATTTTATTTAATATTTCCAAAGATGAAGCGGGTGAAACGTTGATTCAAAAAATAAATATTGACTTAGCTAATGTTTTACCAAATCAAATTTTAACATCTGCCCTCTTTGGTATGGAAAATATTAGAAACGTTTATAATCAAGATATACA
This sequence comes from Bacteroidota bacterium, assembly GCA_039804385.1. Classification (GTDB taxonomy): domain Bacteria; phylum Bacteroidota; class Bacteroidia; order Chitinophagales; family Saprospiraceae; genus JAAFJT01. The sequence continues at coordinate 5,410 of JBDLWG010000624.1, read as the reverse complement.
ACAATTGAGCGTAGAAACAGAACCCGAAATTAAAGCCCGACAAATGGCGGAGGAACAATTAAAAAAAAGGTCTCAAAATTTCACGTTTAAATTACCGTCAAATGATAAAAATTGAAAAATTAAACACGCCAAACGCACTTCAAGATTGTCAAAAAGAGATTCAAGAAGAGCTTTTTAGGAAAAAAGATACCTTTAAATGGCAAACTAATCATTACAGTGACCCAATCAAGTCCCATTTAAAAGAATTATATTTCAACAAATGCGGATTTTGCGAAACAATATTAAGTGAATTTGATACCGATAATAAATTCACAGTAGAACATTTTCGCCCCAAAAGCTATTATTATTGGCTTGGCGCAGAGTGGACGAACCTATTTCCTGCTTGCAAAGGCTGTAATGGGAATAAAAAAGATGATTTTCCATTATTGATGGAGCGCCATCGGTTTAAAAAGGATGACGCGCCTTTTGATGAATTAGGACAATTAATCGTAGAAAAATGTCATCCCGCCTATTATGCAGCAGAACAACCGCTATTTTGTCACCCCGAAATAGATGCGATGATGGATTGGATTACTTTTGACACCGCAGGTGAAGCTAAAATGAAACAAGATTTGCAACTTTCTGTACATCAGCAAGAACAAATTAAAAAAATGTTTCAAAAGTTTATGAATCGCCCTATTGTTCAAGAAAAAAGGAAACGATGTATCCTTATGATGCAAACAAGATTAGTAGATACATTGAATCTGATATTGCCTATGCTTGAAGATGGTTATAGTGATAAAGAAATAAAATTGGCTTTTACGACTTTTTTCAATGATTTATCTAAAATGAAACGACCAGAATCAGAATTTTCTTTGCTCGGCTGTTGTATGAATGAAAAATTTGATACTTTTTTTTTAGAATATGTTGAAAACATTGCTGGAAAAGAAATTGCGAAATGGGTCGAATATGCTTATCAGCTCCATTTCGGTGTGTAACCAACTAAGTAGTCGGGAAATTTATTTCCCGCGATTCGCGGTAAATAAATTTCCCGACTACTTAGTTGGTTACATGATTTTATAATTTCGTTACAATGACAATACCTGTGCCTAATTCTAAAAATCTGCCATTGGGTTTGGACGCAACAAGCGTGCGCAATAAACTCCCCGTTTGCAAATCCGAAGGCATTGAAAAGGCAATCGCATCTGATGCCTTTTGAATGCTGCCATAATTTTCAGGCAATTTTATTCGGCTATCATCCATTTTTTTTATATTTTATTTTGATTGTATGAACTGTAACTAAAATTTCGCTCAAAATTACTTTTTCTAATCCAAATATACATTTTCTAAATGATTTCTCAGTACATGACAAAAAGGGAATTGGGGGTGATGGATGTATGGATTTAACGGATTTTCACGCGATTTTCACGGATTTAGAACTCCAAATCCGTGAAAATCGCGTGAAAATCCGTTGAATCCGTACATCTATCACCCACATTTCCTTTTGTCATGTACTGAGAAACTTGTTATAATTTACAAATTCCTCAAAGAAGGGGATTAAAAAAGACTATATTTGCCGTTGAAACCGATTGGCGCAACTTTTTAGCGCAAATACCGTCTTTCTCCTGTTAGACACCCATGAATTTTTTTTCGTAAAACTCAAAATCTTTTAGTAGATATGGCAAATTTACAAGATAATTATCAGTTATTGATGGTCAAATTGGATCAATTTATTCGCAAATATTATGTCAATCAATTGATTCGCGGTAGTTTATATAGTGTAGGACTCTTGTTAGCCCTTTTTATTGGGTTGAATGTGGCAGAAAATTATTTTTATTTTGAGACTGCCACTCGAAAATTATTGTTTTGGTCGTTTGTAGGCATTTCAGCAACGAGTTTGGTGGCTTGGATTGGGATGCCATTATTGCACTATTTCAGGTTGGGCAAAACGATTTCGCACGAACAAGCGGCGCAAATTATTGGCGAACATTTCGCGGGTGTGAAGGATAAACTGTTGAATATCATTCAGTTAAAAAAACAAGCCGATACTTCCGAAAATCGGGATTTGATTGTGGCGAGTATTCGACAAAAATCGGAACAGATTAAATTAGTTCCATTCAAAAAAGCGATTAATTTATATCAAAATAAAAAATATTTGCGGTTTGCGTTACCGCCGACGTTGTTATTCTTGTTTATGTTGTTTGCCGCGCCGAGTATTTTGAAAAATGGCACGTTTCGATTCCTCAATTATAATACGGCTTTTGAAAAACCCGCGCCTTTTAAATTTATGGTGGAAAACCAACATTTACAAGTCGTTCAGTTTCAAGACTTTGACTTGAAAGTCAAAACGGATGGGACGATTTTGCCGAATGATGTTTATATTAGCATCAATGGTTATGAGTATCGGATGCAAAAAGAAAATGCGACGACTTTTACGTATAAATTCAGCAATGTACAGAAAGAAATGCCGTTTCGCCTGTTTTCGGGGACGGTCACGAGCTTGCCTTATATGCTCAATGTGTTGAAAAAACCGAATATTGCCGGTTTTGAAGTCAAATTAGATTATCCTGAATATATCGGTCGCCCTGATGAATCGTTGCCGAATACGGGTGATTTGATTGTGCCGCAAGGGACGAATATTGCTTGGGCGTTGAAAGCCTTGCATACGGAACAAGTGGCGGTTCATTTTGGTAATAATAAGTTTAATGCGGAAAAATCGGGTGACGAAAGTTATGGTTTTTCAAAACATGTTATGAAAGATGAGATTTATAAAATCTTTATTTCCAATAGTTTTCTACCAAATGCGGATTCTGTTGCGTATTCGATTACGGTGATTCCTGATTTATTTCCAACCATTCAAGTACAGAAATTTGAGGATAGTAGCCGTCATGCGAATAAAAATACCTTGTATTTTGCGGGCGATGCGGGCGATGATTATGGTTTGAAATCCTTGACGTTTAATTATCAAGTGAAACCAAAAGGGAGCAGCATGGGCGCGACTCAAAAATTGCCGATTGATAAACCTGCGGGTAAATTTGTGCCATTTCAATATTCGTTCAATACAGAAAGTTTGAAATTGCAAGCAGGTGATGAAATTACGTATTATTTTGAAGTGTATGATAATGATGGCGTAAATGGTTCCAAATCGGCAAAAACCAATCCGATGTTGTTCAATGTGGCAACAACCGAGCAAGTGGAAAAGCAGATTGCGAAAAATAATGATGAAATTCGGGATGAATTGCGCAAAGCATTGGAAGAAAGCAAAAAAATTCAAGAAGATACTAAAAAATTGCGGGAGAAATTGTTGCAAAAGAAAGAACCTGATTTCCAAATGAAAAAGGAAGCAGAGCAATTAATGAAGCGACAAGAGCAATTGGAAAAGCAAATTGACAAAGCAAAGGATAATTTTCAAGAAAATTTGGAAAAAAGTGGTGAGAACGAGAAGCAAAATGATGATATTCGGGAAAAACAGGAGCAATTGCAAAAGATGTTTGAAGATTTGAAAAATGATAAAATGAAGGATTTGTTGAAACAAATCGAGGAAATGATGCAAAAAATGGATAAAGATAGGGCGTTGAACAAAATGGATAGTTTAAAATTTTCTAATGAGGAGTTGAATCGGGAATTGGATAGGATGCAGGAGCTTTTCAAACAACTTGAAGTGGAAAATATGCAGCAGGAACAATTGGATAAATTGGAAGATATGGCGAAAAAACAAGATGATTTGTCCAAAGAATCGGAAAAAAATGATAAAAATGACAAAGCTTCTGAAGATTTGAAGAAAAAACAAGAGGAATTAAATAAGGATTTTAAGAAATTTGAGGAGCAACAAAAGGATTTGGAAAAGAAAAATAAGGCGTTAGAGCGTCCGAATGAGATGGAGGACACGAAAGAGGATTCCAAAGAGGTGGAAAAAGAGCAGCAGGATAGTAAGGAGAGTTTGGAGCAGAAGCAAAATTCAAAAGCATCGAAATCGCAGAAAAAGGCAGCAGATAAGATGAAGAATATGGCGAATAAGATGAAACAAAAAATGTCAGAAAGTGAGCAGGAACAGGCAGAGGAAGATATGAAAGCGATGCGTCAATTGTTGGAAAATTTGGTCACCTTGTCTTTTGACCAAGAACGATTGATTGAGGATTTTAATAAAACAGGGGAAACAACGCCGCGTTTTGTGAAATTGACGCAACAACAGCATAAATTGAAAAATGATTTTGAATTGGTGGAGGATTCTTTACATGCGTTGAGCAAGCGCGTGATGCAAATTCAAACTTTTGTGAATGAGAAAGTCACTGATATTAAACAAGATATGTTTGAAACGTTGAAAGAATTGGAAGAACGCCGCAAATATTCGGCGGCTACGACGCAACAACGTACCATGAAAAATTTGAATGATTTGGCGTTGATGCTTTCCGAATCAATGAGTCAGATGCAGCAACAACAACAGTCAAAATCGGATAAACCAGGCAATAAAGCGTGTAAAAAACCAGGTAGCGGGCAGGGCAAAACGGGTAAAATGCCGAAAGATAAAGTGGGCGAAGGTCAAAAAGATTTAAACAAGATGTTAAAAGATTTGAAAGACCGGATGGGCAAAGGCGGAAAAGGTGGGATGAGTAAGGAATTTGCACAAATGGCAGCAAAACAGTCGGCGTTACGGCAGGCTTTGAAGGAAAAACAGAAGGAAATGCAGCAACGCGGCAAAGGCGCGGACAAAGGCATGGAGGATATTATGAAGGATATGGAAAAAACGGAGACGGAATTGGTCAATAAAGTGATAAGTAACGAGACGATGAAGCGGCAAGAGGCGATTGAAACGCGCCTTTTGGAGTCTGACAAGGCAGAACGCGAGCGCAAAGAGGACGAACAGCGCAAAGGCGAAGTCGCAAAAACGCGGACGGCGGAACCACCGCCGAGTTTGCAAGATTATTTGCGCAAGCGGGAGTCGGAAGTGGAGTTGTATCGGTCGTCATCGCCGTCGCTGAAACCTTATTATAAAACGTTGGTGGAAGATTATTTTAGAAATTTGAAAGGTAAATAAAATAAAACGTAATACAATTGGAACGCGGATGACACGGATAGTGCGAATTTGCGCAGATTTTTTTGTAAAAAATCCGTGTAAATCCGCACTATCCGCGTCATCCGCGTTCCAATTTAAACTATAAAATAGCCAAATGTCACCCTATTTTTCCAAGATTGCACGCTTACTCATCTTACTTTGCGGCATCAACGCGCTCTTGAAATTGCCGATTTTCATCAATAAAATCCAAATTTTTGAAATGATATTGGGTATCAGCCTGCTGATATTCGGCTTTCCGCAACTCAAAAAAATAGTAACACAACCCGATGAAAGACGGCTTTGGTCTTTTTGGACACCGATAGATAGTGCCTTAGTGGGGCTATTCGGTTTGATGATTATCAATATGGTGGTGCATCC
>JBDLWG010000623.1:0-8302 GCA_039804385.1 Bacteroidota bacterium | reverse complement strand
TTGATAGAGAGTGGACAATTATCCATGCCGCCGTTACGAGATTATTTGCATCGGCATTTGGAAGTGTTTAATCAATAATTCAGACGGTAAAAATTAGAATTGGGTTGATGGATGTACGGATTCAACGGATTTTCACGAGATTTTCACAGATTTTTAGCTTACTTTTAACTCAAAATCCGTGAAAAATCCGTTGAATCCGTATATCCATCAACCAAGTCTAAAAATTATACGTAAAACCGATTTTCAAATCTAAAGGGCTATCTTTCAAATAAGTCGGTTTATACAAAAAATCATATAATAACATCATTTCATATCCCCAACCAGCAGAGCCACTCCGATACGCCACCCCAAAATTCAATTCAGGCGTTGTCTGCTTAACGGTCAAAATACGGCTTGTATTATTAGGGTCAATGATGGCTCTTCCATTATTAGTGGAAGCGCGTTCATAAGTCGCTGATTTATAATCGGTATGCAGGTAAAAACTGTTGGTTAATTTGGCACGGGCATAAACTCCAATATTGTAATCAACCGCTTTCATGAGAACAGGCTCATTCGCGGAACTCGTGAAACGGGCATAGGCGTAGGCAACCCCACCTGTAACCCCTGCAGAAGCCCATTTAGTGAGTTTGTAACCCACACTTGGGTCAAGGCGCAAGTTAAATTCACTGCCAAAAATTTGGAAAATCCCTTGATTCGTATGAAACATATATTGCAAACGATGTTTGAAATCGCCTGATTCATCGAAATAATCATCCGATTTAGTGGATTTTGAAGGAGCCGTTTCGGTATCCTCCGTTGTTTTTTTCTTGGGTTTCGTCTGCGCCTCCAAAACTTGCGGCAACAAACTCATACAAGCGAATACGCATATCGGAACGATTTTTCTCATTTTAATTCTTGTTTTTTTTTGAATGAATAATATTCTGACGTGTACAACACGTAAACGGAACGTTTGAAGTGGCGCAAAGTTTTCTTAAAAAAACGTTAAAAAAGGGGTTTGAATTAGGATTTTTAGGATTTTTAGGATTCAAAGGATGTTTTTTGAATCCTAAAAAATACCTTCCAATACGTTGCTCGTCAAAGGATTCAAAGGATTTTAAAAAATCCTTTGAATCCTTTGAATCCTTTGAATCCTAAAAATCCTAATTCAAACCGTTCTCCCCATTAATTCAGTTGCCCAATCGCGCATCACTTCTTTTTTGCCAAAATTCAATTCCCGAATGCCTTCCAAAGCATCAAAAGCGCGTTCCAAATAGAGATTCATCACCTTTTCCGCATCTTGTCGAACCCCCAAATCGGTAAAAATGCCTTTAACCGTCTCAATTTTTGCTTTTTCATCAATCACTTCCAACGGCGCAAGCATCCATGTATCCAATTGACGGCGTTGGTCCGCATCCGCCCGTTCCCAAGCGCGCAATAACAAATACGTTTTTTTATTCTGCGCAATATCGCCACCGACTTTTTTGCCAAAAACCGCAGGATCGCCATACGTATCTAATATATCGTCTTGAATCTGAAATGCAACGCCCACATTGCGCCCAAATTCACCCATTTGCGCCGCCGCCCGCCGACTCGCGCCGCCAATCAGCGCACCCGCTTGAAAGGCAAATGCCAATAAAACCGCCGTTTTATATTCAATCATTTTCAAATATTGCGGAATCGTTACAGACGGATTGGTCTCAAAATCCATATCCTGTTGCTGCCCTTCACAAACTTCAATGCCCATGCGCGTAAACGAGGTCATCAATTCGGGCAAAATGGATTTATTCTCTATTTTCATCAAGTATTGATAAGCGTACAGCAACATTGCATCGCCCGAAAGAATGCCCGTATTGACATTATATTGGGTGTGAACGGTGGGTTGTCCGCGTCGAAGGGGGGCATTATCCATGATGTCATCATGCAAAAGCGTGAAATTATGGAAAATTTCCACTGCCATCGCCGCAGGCAATGCTTTTTCCGCCGCGCCGTCAAACAAGTTGCAGCCGCGCAACGCTAACAATGGACGCAATCGTTTTCCACCGATGTTGAGTATGTAATTGATAGGCTCATACAACGTCGTAGGCGATTGCGAAAAAGCATTTTGAGTCAAATATTGCTGAAAAAGTTGATTCAGCTCCGTAAAAGATTTCATAAAATATTGGTTTGTCTGCCAGCAAAAGAGTAAGTAGAAACTTTGCGCAAAATTAACAAAAAAAGCACCAGTTATCAGTTAAAATAAATTTCCCAGTTACCGAGCTCCAAATCGCTGCGCTTTGTTTTTTCAAAACAATTCCTATCTTTGTAGCTGATTGCAACATTTATTTACCATATTACCATATCGTTTATGATAACTTCTGAATTGCGCCCTTGGTTGAAAAACTATCCACAAGGCGTGCCAGCCAATATCAACCCTGATGCGTATCCGAATCTCAACCATTTGTTGAATGATACTTTTAAAAAATTTCGCACGCGTCCTGCCTTCTCGTGCATGGGCAAAGAGTTGACTTTTGATGAAATAGACCGTTATTCCAATCAATTAGCGGCGTATTTCCACAGTCGCGGGTTGGAACCAGGCGATAAAATCGCTTTGATGATGCCCAATTTGTTGCAATATCCAATCGCTTTGTTTGCGGCGGTGCGGGCGGGTTTGGTGATTGTGAATACCAATCCGTTATATACGACGCGGGAAATGTTGCATCAATTCAACGATTCGGGTGCAAAGGCGATTATCATTGCAGAGAATTTTGCGGCAAATTTAGAACAAATTATAGCAGATACGCCGATTAAGATTGTCATGGTCACGAGTATCGGTGAAATGTTGGGTGTTAAAGGCAAAATTGTTGATTTTATGGTGCGCCATGTCAAAAAAATGGTGCCCAAATTCAATTTAGTCAATACTGTAACCGTCAAAGCAGGGATTGAAGCGGGTAAGCGATTTTCGATTAAACCGTTCAAAACCAATCCAGAAGATATTATTGCTTTTCAATATACAGGTGGAACTACAGGCGTTTCCAAAGGCGCGATGTTGACGCATCGGAATTTGATTTCCAATATGATGCAAATGCGCGCTTTGATGGCACCGACGATTACAGAAGGGACGGAAATTTGCCTTTCGCCGCTGCCTTTGTACCACATATTTGCGTTTACAGTCAACTGTTTAGGCTTTTTTGGGATGGGCGGTTTGAATGTGTTGATAACCAATGCGCGGGATTTGCCTTCGGTGATGAAAGCCTTTAAAGAATACAAAATTACGGCAATGACGGGCGTAAACACTTTGTTTAATGCCCTTTTGAACCATGATGACTTTGCCAATTTGGATTTTTCGGGTTTGAAAATGACGGTGGGCGGTGGAACCGCCGTGCAACGGGCTGTTGCTGAAAAGTGGAAAAAAGTAACGAAATGTACGTTAGCGGAAGGTTTTGGGATGACAGAAACGTCGCCTTGCGCGAGTTGCAACCCGTTTGATGGGTCGGGCAAGTTGAATAGTATTGGGATGCCGCTGCCGAGTACCGATATGCGGATTGTGGATGAAGACGGTTCGCCTTTGGCAACAGGCAGTACAGGCGAAATCCAAGTCAAAGGACCGCAAGTGATGAAAGGTTATTATAATCGGCCTGACGAAACAACGAATGTGTTGAAAGAGGGCTGGTTGAGTACGGGCGATATTGGTTTAATGGATAAAGATGGTTATTTTAAAATCGTAGATCGCAAAAAAGATATGATATTGGTCTCTGGTTTTAATGTGTATCCCAATGAAATTGAGGATGTTATGGCATTACACCCGAAAGTATTGGAATCGGCAGCGATTGGCGTACCCGATGAAAGGTCGGGCGAAGTACCCAAAATATTTATTGTCAAAAAAGATAATTCATTGACCGAAAAAGAGGTGCTTGAACATTGTAAAGCCAATTTGACAGGGTACAAAGTCCCGAAATATGTCGAATTTAGAAAAGATTTGCCGAAAACCAATGTCGGGAAAATTTTGCGCCGCGAATTGCGCGATAAATAATTGATAATCAGCGCATTCGTAGCGAATCAAGGTCGGCGAGGTTGCAACCTCACCGACCTTTTGGATAACTACTGAGAGCCGCCAAAGCCTTGAAAAATGCCAATTTTGCTTTAGGAAAATGATTAAAATATAAGTCAGGTTCAATCAATTCTATTTCCATTAATAAAAATTTACCATCTTTCAAAATCCCGTCAACACGGGCATAAAGTAAATTAGTATCAAATTTTTTAATAATATGTGCAGCCGTTTCAATCATCGAAGTAGCAGGCTGATAGATTTGGTACGCTCCACCAAATTGCGATTGCACCCGAAAATCGTGTTCTTTAGGTTTTTTCAAAACAGCATGAGAAAATTGACCGTTGAAAAATAACAGCGAAATTTCGCCCATCAGCTGTATTTCGGGCATAAAAGGTTGCACTAAAAGGTCGCGTTCCACCGCCATTGCTGCATAATCAGCAACCATTTTATCCGCTTCCGCTATCGAAAAAAGCGTTGTAGCATAAGCACCACCCGAAATCGCGGGTTTAATAACTGCTTTTGTCCAATGATTTGCTGCCAAAAAAGACAGATTCAAACCCGTATTTTTGGGTATAAAAACGGTCGGAATGATGTCAATCCCTTGATTTTGCAAGTCTTGAAGATAAAATTTATGCAGATTTCGCTTTACCACATGGATAGGGTTCAAAGTCTTGATATTTTGACGCTCTATGGCATCTAACCAAGCCAAAAACGCAGTAGGAAAGTCAAAATAATCCCATATAGACCTGAAAATGAGATAGTCATAAGTATCCCATTTTACAGTTGGGTCGTTCCACACTTCTACTTTGACATCGTATTGTGGCGGAAATTCTTGAGCAAAAGCACGTTCAGATGCTAAAGCACCTGCCCAATTTTGGCAAGATAAAAGGGCTATTTTCATTATCATCCATCCTTTTTTGAATATAAAAAGGGCAAAGATAACCGATTTAGTCGTCGGTAATTTATTTCCTGTGAATCGCGGGAAATAAATTTCTGACGACCAAATCGGTTTACCAATAAATCCGAACGATTGTACCGCTATCTCCTTGTAAATCAATGATTTCGTAACGGGATGCAGGATTAAAAATCGTCAATCGTTCTTTGGTAATCTTCAAACCTAACGATGTTTTGGACAATTGATGCACCCGCATCAACTCAGATTTTCGCCGCCCGATGCCATTATCTTCGATTTCACAAATCTTATGTCCCTCTTTCTTATATAAACGAATCAACAATTGTCCATTTTTATTAGGCAGATGCCGCAAACCGTGCAAAATCGCATTTTCAACAAAAGGTTGTAAAATCATTGGCGGAATCGGCTCGTCTAAACAACTTTCATCCACTTTATATTCCGTTTTGAACCTGCCTTCATGTCGAATTTCTTCCAATTTTGTGTAAAAACGCAACGCTTCTAACTCATTTTCCAACGGAACAGTTTCAAATTGCGAATTTTCCAACACTTTTCGGATGAGTTTCGCAAATTTTTGCAACAAATTAGAGGCTTCCAACGGTTCATTTTGCAAAATATGTCCTTCAATCGTGTTCAAACAGTTGAAAATGAAATGCGGATTCATCTGCGACCGCAACGCCGACATCCGTACTTCATTCAAATGCCGTTCATAATCATTGGTCAATTGCGCTTGATGCTTCACATGTTGTAATTTTTGGTGAAAAATATAGCTAACAATGCTTCCAATCAACAAAATCATGGACGCAAAAAACCATTTTGTTTTCCAAAACGGCGGTTCTACACCTATATATATAGGTGTGATTTCGCTGATTTTCTCGGCATCGTCACCGTAAGTCGCATAAACGCGCAAGGTGTAATCGCCGCCATCCAAATTGGAATAATGGACTTCTCGCGTCGTGCCTGCATCGCGCCACTCGTTATCGAAACCTTCCAATTGATATTTATAACGCACTCGTTCGGGAAATTCAAAATCATTTGCTGAAAAAGTGATTGAAAAATAATTTTCCTTTGGCGAAAGATTGATTTTGGGCAATAAAAGTCGTTCACTGACCGATTTATCAAAGATTTTAAAATCATTAAACTCAATCCGAACGTGCCGTTTTTCAAATAAAAACGCTGCACTTGGAATCATCATAATCCCTTTTTCGCTCGCTACCCAAATACATTTATTGCCTTGCGCAAAAACCATATTTTTAAAATCAACATCGGGTAATAATGCGTCATTTTGGCTTAGAAACAAACATTCACCTGTTTTTGGATTCAAAATCGTTGGTTTCTGATAGCCCATAATCCAAATCATCCCATCCGCATCGCATTTCAAACTTTCTACAAATGGATTTTCCAACTCATTTAATGAAAATGTTTTAAAAATTGGGTTTTCGGAATGCGGGTTTTCGATTTGCGCAACGCCATTCGTCATCGTTCCAACCCAAAGTCGGTCAAATGGGTCGGCATACACATTTATGACAACATTTTCAGGCAAAGAAGATTTGTCATTTGGGTCATTAAGCCAAATTTTTGCCGTTCCGTTGATTTTATCGTCCATGCGCCAAAGCCCTTTGCCGTCGGTTGCCATCCAAATCGTCCCTTTGGAATCGCGGCACATACTGATAATCAATGCTTTATGAAAAAAAGTATCCACTTGTTTAAAATCGTTGGAAAACCGATAGAGCCCATTCCCCCAAGTTGCAACCCAAACCACTGCCATCCCATTCGGCAAAGTGTCCAACAAAATACTGGTAGGGTCAATATTTTGTTTTATAATTTTAAACGCTTTTAGAGAAGGGTCGAATACCCAAAAATGATTGTTCGCCCGCAAAAAAATAAGTTCTTTCGATACTTGAAAACCATTGACATTCGTAGCCTCTTTCGGCAAAGGGATTTTTTGAATAAAAAGGCGCGTTATCGTGTCATAACATTGCAATTCCGTTTTTTTTAGTAACCAAATTTGATTTTTTTCGCCTGCTGCAATGATTTTTGGCGGTGTTTTATCAGCATTTGGGAACGGTTGCCAACGATTATGACGATTGGCTTTGGGATTGTATAACCATAAACCTTTATTCGTCCCCAACCATGCCAAATTTTGTTTGGCATCATATTGAATATCATGGATGATAAAACCAGCTTGTTTAGTTGCAAAAAGGCTTTGTCGGGTTATATTGGACAAAATTTGTTTGTTTTTATAATCCAAAATCAATAAACTATCTTTATTATAACCAACCCAAAGTTGATGATTCGGCATCAAATGCAACGACATAGGGTGCTGCTGAAACGCTTCGGTGAACGGAGGCAATCCTGTTTCATAAACTTGTGCCACCTCCGTTTTCAGGTTTAAAGCAACAACTCCAATAGACATAGAGGCAATCCAAAGGGTTTGCGAAAGCGTATCCACCGCCAATGCCCGAACCGAATGATACACTTCGGGATAATTTTTCGGAAGAAAATTTTTAAAATCCCACTTTTTAACAAACTTTTTAAGGTTTGTATCAAATAATAAAACACCTTTTTCACGAGTACCTACAAAAAGTTGATTTTTACCTGCATAAAGCAAGGTGAAAATCGTGCGGTCAGGCGATTCAAATCGTTCAAATTGACCTGTTTTAGGGTCGAAACTTGTTAAATGAACATCATTGCCTCCTGTCCAAATTTTACCTAAATCGTCTTTGGCGATTGCCCAATTTTCATTCGTAGGCAATGAATTAGCATTATTGGGCAATGTAAAATAATTTTTAAAAGCTTGATTATCAGGCAATTGTGGATTAAAATACGATAAACCACCCGTTCCTGACGCAAGCCATAAACCGCCCACACTATCGGGCATCATGCCATTGATTTCGCCACCACCAATCGATTTTGGATTTTTCGGGTCATGTGCATAGAGTTTGGCGGAAGTGCCATTATATCGAACTAAACCTTTATCCGTCCCAACCCATAAAATCCCATTTTCGGCTAACTGCACTTTCCGAATCGAATGATTGGGCAAATGTTGTTGCAATTTGAGTGTTTTAACATCGGTTTCTGCGGCTCGCGTGAGTGAAATGCGCATGAGTTGCGTTTGTGCATTGGTTTTTACACTAAAAAAAAAGCAGAAAAGCAGCGCGTTGATAAAAAAAACATTATTTTTGTTCATATTTTTGGATTTTCACACGGTATAATAAAACAAGATCTATGAAAGCCATCTTAATGGACGATGAATTGCAAGGGCTGAATGCCTTGCGTGCAAAATTAACGTTAATGGGCAATGATGTCCAAATTATTGCCACTTTTCAAGACCCGCAAGTTGCTTTACAACAAATTAAAACCCTTCAACCCGATGTTCTTTTTTT
>JBDLWG010000622.1:0-4287 GCA_039804385.1 Bacteroidota bacterium | reverse complement strand
TTCCAATCCTTAAAATCATAAGCATCCTATTTCAAAAATTTTCCAAAATGTAAACTATTGAAAGTCAGCGAATTAACGTGCGTCAAGTTTCAAACTTGACGCACATTTTGCGTTTAAAGTTATTGATTCAAAAAACGTATATTTTTACGCTAATTCGACTATGGATGCTTCTTTCTGCTCTAAAAAAGAAGAACCCATTAAAAATTCATCGACTTTCCGCGCACATTCCCGACCTTCCGACATTGCCCAAACCACTAAGGATTGTCCGCGCCGCATATCGCCTGCGGCAAAAACTTTTGGCACATTGGTTTGATACGCTTTATCCTTCACATTCCCACGATGATCCATTTCAACCCCCAATTGTTGCAACAAACCTTCATATTGCGGATGCAAAAAACCGGCGGCAATCAATGCCAATTCACAAGGCAAATCGCGCTCTGTACCAGCAACTGGTTTCATCTGAGAACGACCTGTTGATTTATCCATAACCCATTCTAAATCAACGAGTTGTAATGCTTTTAAGTTACCATTTTCATCGCCAATAAACGCTTTGGTCAAGATTGCCCATTCGCGTTGTGCGCCTTCTTCGTGCGAAGACGACGTGCGCAACATCATGGGCCAATTGGGCCATGGCGTAGATTCAGCGCGTTCCATCGGTGGTTTTGCCAATAATTCAATCTGAATGATGGATTTTGCACCATGCCGATTCGATGTGCCGACACAATCAGACCCTGTATCACCACCGCCAATGACCACCACATTTTTATCGGTTGCCATCAAAGGATTGCCTAATTCCGTATCGCCCGCAACCCGTTTATTACTTTGTTCCAAAAAATCCATTGCAAAATGAACGCCTTTCAACTCCCGTCCCAGAATTGGCAAATCTCTTGGAATCGTCGAACCACCTGTCAATACTAATGCGTGAAAATCGTATAACAATTGTTTGGGATCCACATTTTTACCCACATCAGCATTGGTTTTAAAGGAAATCCCAGATGCTTCCATGATTTTCATGCGGCGGTCAATTATATTTTTTTCTAATTTAAAATCAGGAATCCCGTACCGCAATAAACCACCGATACGCGTATTGCGTTCAAAAATGGTCACAGAATGACCTGCTTTATTCAATTGTTCCGCCGCCGCCAAGCCTGCGGGACCAGAACCAATCACTGCTACTTTTTTGCCAGTGCGCGTTGTAGGAATCGTTGGTTGAACCAAATCTAATTCAAACGCTTTTTCAATAATAGATTTTTCAATATGCTCAATAGCGACAGGTGGCTGGTTGATACCCAAAACGCAAGCAGATTCACAAGGCGCAGGGCAGATTCGTCCTGTAAATTCGGGAAAATTATTGGTTGTGGACAAAATTCGGTAAGCGCGTTCCCAATCTTTGAGATAGACCGCATCATTAAATTCAGGAATGACATTGCCTAATGGACAGCCACTGTGACAAAAGGGCACCCCACAATCCATGCAACGCGCCGCTTGTTCCTGCGTTTTTGCTTCGGCAAACGGTTCATAAATCTCTTTATAATCGTTGATACGCTCTTTTGGCGCACGCGATTTGGGCAAAATGCGCGTGTGTTTTAGAAAACCTTTCGGGTCAGCCATGATTTTTTTTGATTGTTGATAATGAATTGGTCGAAAAAACGCGTAAAAATAATGATTTCAATTAAAATAATAAATTCTTTTTTGCTTTGAATTGAAGTTATGACACAATTGGAACACGGATGACGCGGATTGGGCTGATTTGCGCGGATTTTTTTTAACAAAATTCGAGCATAACTTGCGTCAAGTTTTAAACTTGACGCAAGTTTATTTTACCAAAAAAAATCCGCGCAAATCCGCAAAATCCGCATCATCCGCGTTCCCATTGTATCATAATGTTATTTTTTAAATTACTTTTGTAAAATATTTTTAAAATAAATGTTATAAAATATTGATAATCATTTCATTATGAAAAATAAAGAAATTAAGGAGATTTATACACTTTTCAAAGCCAATGGATATATTACAGATGAAACGATTGCTTTATCTGTTTTTTTGGCGATGCGCTTGAAAAAACCGTTGTTAGTGGAAGGTCCCGCAGGAACGGGTAAAACTGAAATTGCAAAAGTAATGGCAACGGCTTTGAAAACGGATTTGATTCGATTGCAATGTTATGAAGGGTTGGATGCGGGACATGCGATTTATGAGTGGAATTATCAACATCAATTGCTTTGGTTGAAAATGAATGAAAAAACGGCATTGACAGCAACAGATTTAGAAAAAAGTATTTTTGATGAAAAATTTTTAATGCGCCGACCGTTATTGGAAGCGATTTCGCGGAAAGATAAACCGCCTGTTTTGTTGATTGACGAAATTGACCGCGCTGATGAGGCTTTTGAAAGTTTTTTATTAGAAATTTTATCGGATTGGCAAGTTACGATTCCTGAAATTGGGACGATTCGGGCGGAACACATTCCATATGTGGTGATTACAGGCAATCGGACGCGGGAATTATCAGAGGCTTTGCGGCGGCGGTGTTTGTATTTGTACGTCGGTTATCCCGATTTTGAAAAAGAATTGTCCATTGTTCGGAGCAAAGTCCCGCAAATTGATGACCGTTTGGGGGAACAAATCTGCCGATTTATGATGGAATTGCGCCAACTCAAATTGGATAAAATTCCAGGTGTTGCCGAAACATTGGATTGGGCGCAAGCCTTAGCTGCTTTACATATTGATAATTTAGATAAAACGATTGTAGAAACAACGCTTGGAATGGTCTTGAAAAATTGGCAAGATACGCGCCATGTACAAATGTCGTTATCCGAATTATTGGAAAAAACAGGCGTTCAACGCAAATTTTAGGTGTATAACAAATAATGTTCAAGAATCGACAACAACGTTTGGAGGGTTTGAAACCCTCCAAACGTTATAATCCATTGAAAGTCAATTTTTTATCGATTCTTTAACTTCAACTACTTAATAGGATTTGAAAACGTATTTGTCTAAAAAGGCTTCCATTTCTGCTACCGTTTCGGGCGAACCAATGGCAATAGTTGCTTTTTGATGCAATTCTTCTGGTTGAACCGCCATAATTCGATTACTGCGCATAGTGACGGCTTTTCCACCCGCCTGTTCGACGACAAAAGCCAATGGATTGCATTCATATAACAATCTTAACTTGCCTTTTGGATATTTTCGCGTATTGGGATAGAGGAAAATGCCTCCTTGAAACAAAATGCGATGAATATCCGAAACCATCGAACCAATGTATCGCAAACCATAATTCATATCTGAACAATGGTCAATATATCGACGCATTTCGACATCAAATTTTAAATAATAGCCTTGATTCACACTATAATATTGTCCACTTTTAGGAATGCGCATATTTTTATGCGACAAACAAAATTCGCCAATACCAGGATCCAGCGTAAAACCATTCACACCATTCCCTGTCGTGTAAACCAAAATCGTGGAAGTGCCATAAATGACGTAACCTGCGGCAACTAACGCCGTTCCTTTTTGCAGAAAATCATCGATTGTAATCGGTTTTTGCGGGTCAAGGCGGCGATAAATCCCGAAAATCGTTCCAACCGAAACATTTACATCAATATTAGAAGAACCATCTAATGGATCCATCACAACGACATAACCTGCTTTTTTACCGAGAACAGGCGGAATTTCCACAAAAGAATCCAATTCTTCGGAGGCAACTGCGGCACATTCACCCGATTTTTTAAGGCATTCGATGATTTTATCATTGGCATACATATCCAATTTTTGAACGGTATCGCCCGAAGTATTCGCGCCGCCCTCTATGCCGAGAATATTGACCAAACCCGCTTTATTGACTTCGCGGTTGATAATTTTTGCAGCAACGCCGATGTCGCGCAACAAGCCTGTGAGTTCATCGAAGTCGCTTTGTCTGCGAATGATAAACTCGTCTAAGGTAACAATTTCTTTACTCATATAATTTGGTTAGACTGGTAAACGTATAATTTTACAAAATTAAGCCAATTTTGGTGTTTAGGTGATAA
Source organism: Bacteroidota bacterium (assembly GCA_039804385.1). GTDB lineage: Bacteria > Bacteroidota > Bacteroidia > Chitinophagales > Saprospiraceae > JAAFJT01. The sequence goes on along the minus strand of JBDLWG010000622.1, from coordinate 262 downwards.
GTAGTCGCGCCGTAATAAACTATCAAAAAAAAACGCGCCAACGTCGGCGAGGTTGCAACCCTATCCATTACCCACAGAATAAAAAAAAGGTGCGTAGCACCGCAATATTGGTAGAAAAGAGGGTTCCAAATCGCGGTTTGGAGGTGCGTCGCACCGTAACATTCGCATCATTCCACCAATGTTACGGTGCTACGCACCTCCGAAACGGGTTTATCCATCGTTTTTCTACAAAGGTTGCGGTGCTACGCACCTTTTTAGTTTG
>JBDLWG010000621.1:0-6542 GCA_039804385.1 Bacteroidota bacterium | reverse complement strand
CAAAAACCTTTCTGCAAAGATAAACAGATTTTTTTATACAGGAAAGCAAATCCATTTTTTTAGGAGCATCCCGAATGCGGATTCCCAATAAAAATATATGAAATAATGAGTTGGAATATCATTTGCGGACTATCTGAAAAAGCCTTAACTTTGTCACTCGAAATTAAAAAAATCATGCTAAAAATACCTTATGGACGTGCCGATTTCAATTCATTGCGCCGCGATCATTGTTTCTACATCGACCGCACCCATTACATCGAACTCTTGGAAACGCGTGCGTCTTCCTACACGATGTTTTTGAGACCTCGACGGTTTGGTAAATCCTTGTTTATCAGCCTGTTAGCCCATTATTACGATGTCAATAAAGCAAGTGCTTTTCCAATCTTGTTTGGGGATTTGCAGGTGGGCAAACAGCCGACTCCATTGGCAAACCAATATCGAATCTTGCGTTTTGATTTCAGTGGCATCGAAACGCAAGATATAAAAAAAGTGCATGACTCGTTTTTGCTCAAAGTCAAAGATGGGTTTCAGACCTTTATGAGTGCCTATGAAGATGCTTTTACGGCTGAACAAAGGCATCAAGTTTTGAACGAAACGTTGGCTTCCAGTGTCGCTGTAAAATTTTTTGGATACTATCGCATTAATAAAAATGAGGTTGGTATTTACACACTCATTGATGAGTATGACCAATTCACCAACGAATTATTATCGTTTCATTTCCCTGATTTTCAAGATATTGTTTCTAAAAATGGCTATGTACGCAAATTTTATGAGGTTTTGAAAACGGAAGCGGGATATGGGAGCATTGCCCGCATTTTCATGACGGGTGTTGCGCCCGTGACAGTGGATAGTATGACGAGTGGTTTCAATATCACTTTGGATATTTCCTTACATCCGCTTTTTCACGATATGATGGGGTTCACCGAAGCAGAAGTGACCGATTTGCTTCAAAGAATGGACGTTCCCGCCCTGCAAATCCCTCAAATGTTGACCGATTTACGGGCTTGGTATGATGGCTACCGATTTGATGCAGAAAATATACGACATCTTTACAACCCTGAAATGGTACTTTATTTTTCGAACTATTTTAATGGGGTACGACAATATCCTAAAAAAATGTTAACTGTAAATATAGCAACAGATTATAAAAAAATAGCCAATATTTTTCGCATTGGTGGCAATGAGGAAGTTGCCTTAGCGAATTTAAACCATTTGTTGGAAACGGGCGGTATTACGAGTTACTTGACGGATCGATTTAATGTCGAATTGGGTTTTGGGATTGCGGATGTGTGGAGTATGTTGTTTTATTCGGGTTTGACCACCGTAAAAGAAGTGTTTGGCAATGATTGGACGTTTCAAATGCCGAATTATGTCATCAAACGCTTGTATTATGACTATTTTGTGATGTTGCAATTGGGGATGGATTACAATCGGTTGTCGCATTTGATTCGGGATTCCATTCGGAAATTGGTGCAACAAGGGCAAATTGCCGATTTTGTGGCATTGGTTTCTCAAGCCTTGCAAAAAGCACATTCGACGCGGGATAAGATTACTTATGGGGAAAAACATTTGAAAACGTTGATATTGGGTCTCTTATTTCCATATGAAAGTTACATGATTCGCAGCGAACCCGAAATTGAAGGCAAATATCCTGATATTTTCTTAGAACGCATCCCACAAGTGCCGATTAAGCACGAAATTGTGATTGAATTAAAATACATTAAAAAAGAAGATGGTTTGAAATGGCTTGATAATCAAGGCAATATCGTTGACCCACCTCAAGCTCCGACGACTACTCCTAAAAAAGGGCGCAAACCCAAAACGCCTGTTGTGCCTGTAATGCCTGCGAATCCACCTGTAATTTCGTTGTTGGATGATGTGGCGGCAAAAGGCACGAAACAATTGGCGGGTTATATGCAATCAAATTATTTGCAACGACCGAATGTTTTAGGATTTTGTTTGGTATTTGTGGGCAATGACTGCCTTAAAATTTTGCCATATCCATAAATCCAGCTTGAAGGAATCGTTTTGAATTAGGATTTTTAAGATAAAATCCTAATTCAAATCCTTTTAATACGCAATATGAATCGTCCCCACTCGCTTATACGTTTTATTTTTTTTCAAATCCATCACTTCAAACCAAAATTCATACGCTCCTTTGGGTAAAGGATTGCCTTGATTATCGGTTCCGCGCCAACGATTCTTATAATTTTCGGTTTTAAAAACCTCCATACCTCTTTGGTCTTGAATCATGAGTCGATTGGGTTGCAAACGCTCTATGTACGAGATATGAAATGTTTCATTTTGCTGATTCTGATTGATTATCAATCCATTATGAAAATCCAATCGGTCAAAACAGGTCTCTATATCGAAAATACTTTCGCGGATTTGGGTCGTCGGACAGCCCATTTGAACCGAAGGGACGGTTTCCACCTTTTCCAATAGCGTATCGCAAACGAATATTTGAATGCGTTCTGGCACAGGCGTTTTGACTAATAGGTGAATTGGCGTTATCGTGCTGTCGCAAAAGGAGGTTTTCCTCCGCACCGTATCTTGGAAGATGCCGCCGATTTGCGTCGTGCGCCCACTTGGAAAGGTGTATGTACTGCCTTTGCAAATCGAATCATAACGGGCGGGCATGCGCACTCCTTTTTGTTCGGGAATGGCGACCGTTTTTAGGCTCGTACAACCTTCGACACTCGTGACGGTCACGGTGTAATTGCCTGCAAGGGTGATTTTAATTTTGTTCGTTCGTTCTCCTGAAGACCATTGATATTGTGGATAATTATTTGCAATATTTAATTCTGTAAATTTGCCTTCACACAAAAATAAATTGCCTAAAATGTTGAAATTAGGCAATGGATACGCTGTCACTTGCATCGTTACAGTCGTATCGCAACCAGCGAGATTCGTCACCGTCACCCTATATTGTTGGGTTCCTATCGGGGCAATCGTGCGAGTCGTGTCTCCTGTGGACCATAAATAGCGGGCAAAACCTGCGGTTGCCGTCAACGGATTCGGGTTGCCGATACAATAAGTGGCATTGCCCGCAATCGCCACAGGCGCGTTGAACCATAAACAATTGACTCGAATGGTTATTTTTCGACTGTATAAAGTCAAAAGCGGGGCTCTCCAATTGGTGATTTTACAGGTATAAATGCCTTCATGAGTAGGTTGTAAATAATTGAAAATCAATTGATTATTACCTGTGATGGTTTGATATGCGACTCCATTTTTAAACCATTCATACTGATTGTCCGCAATCCCCGCATCGATGCCTAAATCAATCGTCAAGGATTGTCCCCGACTACGAGTGAAAATCGTGTCTTTAAAAATGGAATCTTGGGGCGCGTAGATAAAAGTTGCGGTCGTCCTAAAACCTAAATTCGGTAATAGATGCGCAAATGTTAATTTATTATTGAATGAACGTAAACCTTTTAAGAACGAAGCACTATCGGGTTTCAAGCGCAAGGATGATAGATTGGGCATACTATCCAAAAAATTGAATTGGCAGCGTATCAACTCCAAATTAGGGCAATTCAATAGCGGAAGCCTACCCGTCAATTGATTGTTAGACACATCGAACTGGAGTAAACGCGGCACATTGAAAAGAGGGATACTGCCCGTCAATCGATTGTCATAAAGCCAGAGGTAAACCAACTTTGGCAAATTGAAATTGGGTATATTGCCCGTCAATAGATGATTGGTGGTTATCGCAAGATCCGTCAAATTGGGCAAATTAAAATTGGGGATACCGCCTGTAAACAAATTTTTATTAAGATTAAGTTCGGTCAAATTGGGCAAATTGAAATTCGGAATTGTGCCACTCAGTTTATTATTCGAGAGATAAAGACTTGTTAAATTCGTTAAACTATCCAGATTGGGCAATGCACCCCCTAAATTATTGCCGAATCCTACAAGCGAACTGTGATTTGGGTTGCCATCCAAATCAATGCCCGTGACGCAACCTTGTGTATTGGTTCGGATGCCGTACCAAGTTGAGATGGGTTGGGTCAAAATCCATCGATTCGTCCACTGCAAACCATTCGTCGCATTGTATAAACCCACCAAAACCAGCGAATCACGAGTGCGGCAAGCCATGGGAACCGCCGTATCTCTGCCTGCACAACTGCAATCGGCTCGAATGGTATCGCCGATTGTATTTGGATTGTTATCATCACAAGGCGCACCGATTTGGGATTCACCATTGCAAAAACGTTGAAAATTGCCTGACCAAGGTAATTGTGGATTATTGCTAAAAGTCGCTTGTTGGAACGCAATTGTGGGACAAAAACGGTTTAAGTTGGCAGGGATACAACCCGAAAGTTGATTACTCATTAGTTGCAAAGAAATTAAATTCGGAATATCGCCTAAATTAGATGGAATATTGCCTGTCAATTGATTGCGCCATAAATGAAGCGATTCTAAATGGGTTAAATTTCCAAAGGTCATAGGAATATTGCCAGTCAATTGATTAATAGATAAAACAAGGTATTGCACGGATTGCAAATTACCTAACTCGGTCGGAATCGCACCCGTCAAACGATTATTGTTTAAATCCATCCTTTTTAAACGGGTTAAATTGCCCAAAGTGTTGGGAATCGTTCCTGTAAGTCGATTGTCGTAAAGGTAAAGCTCTTCTAAATTGGTTAAATTGCCCCAAGTAGTAGGAATATTGCCTGTCAGCCGATTGATATAAAATTTTAACGTCTTCAATTGGGTCAAATTGCCTAAACTACTTGGAATCGTATCTATCAAGGCATTATTGCCGAGTGAGAGGTGTTGCAAGCGAATCAAATTCCCTATGCTGGCAGGAATTTTACCATTATTCACCGTATCATTCATGCCTAAACGATTGTTGTCCAACAAAAGGATTTGCAAATACTCTAAATCACCGATGGAATTAGGCAGTTGACCCGATAAATTATTCCCACTCGTGACGCTACTACCACAATTTGCTTCTCCATCCAAATCAAGGCAATGCACCCGCCCTTGCGCGTTCAAGGTGATGCCGTACCAAGTATTCATCGGATTGAGTGAAAGCCAATTGGTTTTATTCGTCCAATTCGCCCCATTTGTGGCATTATATAAATCGACTAATGTTAAAGAATCTTGCATACGGGATTGCGCAGATGCGCCTTGCGCCATACTTGCCACAAGAAGCCAAGAGGTGAAAAAGGATTTCATGGTCAAAATGATTTTTTTGGGAATTTTCTTAGTACATGACAAAGGTGATGGATGTACGGATTTCACGGATTTCACACGATTTTTACGGATTTTACCTTCTTTAGAACTCCAAATCCATGAAAATCGCGTGAAAACCTGTGAAATCCGTACATTCATCACCTTTGTCATCTACTAAGGGGAATTTTAAAAAAAGGCATATTTTAAAAAAGGACTGATACCGTTTTAGGTTATAAAACCTTGGGCAAAGATAAATAGATTTGCGGATATGAGAAAGGAAATCAATCTTTTTTATGGAACGAATTGGGTAGTCGGGACATAAATTTCCCGACTACCCAACCCAATTTAAGCTTTTCGATGCACAGGATTGGCATACATTGCCAAAAATGGCGCAACCATTGCTGGATTATTCTTATCAATTCTTTTATGCATGCGTTCTACAAATTCCGTTTTTTCAGCAACCGAATACAAAGGCGCGTATTGCTCCGAATCCGTTTGTAAATCTGCCGCAATATAGTTAGATGACCATAATTTATAATTATTAATAATTTGATTATCAATAACTTGCGTCAATGCTTTGATAAATTGATTCGGATTCGTTACGTCTTTCAAGGAGTCTAACTCCGTGTTGAAATCCGTACAAGCCGCAATATGAATCCGCTTTTTGGATCCTGTAATACCTGTGATAATGGCGTTGAAATCATCTTTTTCGCCTTTGACATATTTTTCCTGCCGCGCTTGCGCCAATAATTCAGGGATTTTCAACACATCTGTCGGGTCATATTCGTACGAAATTGCAATCGGTACGACCTTTAATTGTTTGAAATAAGTGAGCAAATCTGTTTTGCCCGCCGCCATCGAAAGCATTTTCAATACGCCTGCATGGGTTGCATCTTTTCCATCTTTGGTTCGACCTTCACGTTGCGCAAGCCAGACAGGACGATGTTCCTCCACCAACAAATGATGGATGTATTTCGACATAACAATCGAACTTTGCAACAATTCTCTCGGAGCTAAACCCCTCAAAACCAAGAAATTACGATTGATTTTAGCGATTTTATTTAAAAAAGGATGGCGTACTAAATTATCCCCAATCGCGGAAGCCGTGAGGCGCAAACCGTGTTCAAATAAGGTCAAATTGATTAAAGACGTATCTAAAAAAATATCTCTATGATTGGAGATATATAGATAAGCGGCATCATGCGACAAGGTTTCAAAACCAGAAGTTGTCAATGCCTGTGAAGACGTTTCCAAAATGCGCCGCATGATTTTAGAAACAAATCGGGCTTGAAAATCTTGGGTCGAATGCACCGTTTTCAATTGCGCTTTCCATTCCGCCTCCGTTTGGTTCGGAAAGG
>JBDLWG010000620.1:0-22804 GCA_039804385.1 Bacteroidota bacterium | reverse complement strand
GGATTCTGTACATCCACCCATTGACGGCGGTACGACACGCCAAAAGAAACATTATGTTGTTTAGTAAAAAAATCCGAGCTGATAGCAGCAGGATTGATAACACCTGCTAATGCCCGATATTGGGTAAAAAGCGGTATTTGTTGCCCAAAAGCACTCATACTCGAAGTGACAAGGGCAAGTGTCGCAAGGAGTTTGTGGATAGGTTTGTTCATGGAAATCGGTAACAATACGTTTACGAATAAGCACAAAATTAAAGGAATATTCTATATGGCGCATTCTTTTTTAATATTTTGTTGAAAAATACCATTTTTAGGATACGGACAGGTTGGTTGAAAAGGCGTAATTTTGTTGCAAATCTCAATTCGTTCTACCATTGATTCGATGTTTTTAAATCCTCCACTTGATAGATGTATTATTTACCGTACTAATGTTTTTTAAATCCTATGAATAACCGATTTTTATTATTATTTTGTTGCTTTTTAGCCCATTTTAGTTGCCTAAAAGCGCAAATTCAAGAAGGCGGTAAGCCTTTTAATTGGAATGCTGCTGCTGACGCGCTTCAATTGCCTGCTCCCAATCTCCAAGCGATTCGCGCCGAAGATGCCACTCAACCGATTGGGCAAATTCGATTTGCCGCGCCCGTTCCCATTCATTTAAATTTGCAAAATGCAGGCTCATGGACGGATTTGCCGTCAGGCGACCGCGTTTGGACGCTCAAAATTCAGTCCGCAGGTGCGAAAGGTTTGGCAATTGCCTATCAAAATTTTCATTTGCCCAAAGGAAGTCGGTTGTACATGTACCATCCGAATGGTCAAGAAATCTTAGGCGCGTACACCGAAGCCAATAATACGCCTCAAAAAGTGTTTTTAACAGGCATTATTCACGGCGATGCCGCTATTTTAGAGTATTTTGAACCCAAAACAGCGATTGGTAAAGGACATTTTGATTTATCAACGTTGTATTACGCTTATCGCAATCCCAATCCGACGGATGAAATTTTAGGATTTAATGATGCGCAATCTTGCCATGTCAATATTAATTGCGGGGAAGGTATCAACTTTGCAACGAATAAACGCGCCATTACGCGGATTCGGATGGTGATGACCGAAGGTTTAGGCTGGTGCAGTGGGTCGATGATTGCCAATACCGAAAGTGATGGAAAGCCTTATTTGCTCAGTGCGTACCATTGTCAAGACGGTTTTACGCCTTTGTATCCGCTTTGGACGTTTTATTTTGGGTATGAATCGCCGACTTGTGCCAATACGCCCCAAGAACCGCAAGCCCATTCCTTGCAAGGTTGTGTACAACGAGCTGGTTGGCGGAATACTGATTTTTTGTTATTGGAATTAAGTTCGCGTTTGCCTGATAACTTTAATGGCTATTTCAATGGTTGGAATCGAGATTCGGTGAATTTACCGATTCGCTCCGCAATGATTCATCATCCGAAAGGCGATGTTCAAAAAATAAGCATTGATTATCAACCAGTTATAATTCATCCTGCTGCCGTTATTTGGAATAACAATGTAAATACGCCTGCCAATCATCATTTAAAAGTTCATTTTGATGTTGGTACGACTGAAATTGGATCATCAGGCGCACCGCTTTTGGATGCTCAAAATCGGATTGTGGGACAATTGAATGGGGTTTTAAATCAAACGGACAACCCTTGCCTAAATGTGGGTGACGCGCTTTGTGGGCGATTATCAAAATCATGGGATGGCGGCGGTACGCCTCAAACCCGCTTGAAAGATTGGCTCGACCCTTTCAATACCCGTGTTTTAACGTACAGTGGCATCAATGCACCCGCATTTTTGGCGCGAGTGAGTGGTTATGTGCGCGGTTATTGGGGACAAGGTATTTCAGGTGTGCGTATTTCGTTGAGTAATTCGGCAGTAGCCGTAACGGATACAACTGGTTTTTTTCAATTTGAGAATGTACCTATCAACACCAATTTGCAAATACAATTGTCCAAAACCGATAATGTATTGATGAATGGGATTAGTATTGCGGATATTGTACCCATTTCCCGTCATATTTTAGGGTTACAAACCTTAGAAGGCGCGAAAGGATTGGCTGCGGACTTGAATTTTGACCGCGAAGTCAACACGTCTGATATGATTACGATTCGGAGACTGGTGTTGCGGATTGCTAATAATTATGCATCTGGTGTTGCAGGTTGGGGCTTTGTGGATGAAAATCTATTGGGAATCAATCAATTTTCGGTGAATTTTACGGGTAATGTGTCCAATTTGGATTTTATCGCCTTCAAAAGAGGGGATACAAATGGCTCCGCAGATGGGCGCAGATGATTTAATTAAAATAACAAAAAATAAAATATTCGGAAAGCGGGAACTTTCCATCAAAAAGAAGTGTTTACACATATGAGACCGTATTAAATTTCTAAGAACTAACGCACCACACAATTTATGATGTTTATCACCTCATTTGTTCACTTCATTAAAAATAAACAGCAATGGAGATGGAATGGCGGAGGCTCAACGGACAAAAAATAGATTTGCCCATTAAAGAAGCCGTTGAGCGTACCTTAAAAGCAGAAGCAGCATTGGGCAATCAGTTGAAAGTTTGCATCGGCACGGATTCGCAAGTGCGCAATGAAAATATTGATTTTGCAACCGTTATCGTGTTTTTGCGCGAAAAAAAAGGCGGATTTATGTATATCCATCATTTTGCATCGAAGAAAAAGATGAGTTTGCGCGAAAGGATGATTACAGAAGTGGGCAAATCAGTGGATGTCGCCTATGCTTTGTGTGAACTATTGGATAAGTACGATGTGGCGTTAGAGGTGCATGCGGATATTAATACGGATCCTTATTTTCAATCGAACGTAGCCTTACGGGAGGCAATGGGTTATATCATGGGCATGGGCTTTGTTTTCAAAGCGAAACCTGATGCTTTTGCAAGCTCCAATTGCGCGGATAAAGTCGTGTAGCTCTTTTTATTCTAAACAAATGTTTTTGCGAGAACGAATTTTTACAATGATTCGGCAACCGCCCTTCGCTTTAGGTGCGACTGGGCGGTTGCTACTTGACTTGTTGTTTGTTGAATTTAGCGATTTTTAACTTATTCTGTGAAAAAATGGAGGGTGATGGATGTACGGATTTAACGGATTTTCACGGGATTTTTACGGATTTGGAGACCCCAATCCGTAAAAATCCTGTAAAAATCCGTTGAATCCGTACATCCATCACCCTCCGTCACCCTCCATTTAAAATTTTAACCTTTATTGAACCGCCGATTCCAAAAAAGTTAACGTTTTAGTATCTGTATTTAATTCAGCTTCAATGCCTACAGGCAAAGTGAATTGATGCCCAATATGCCCAAAGGATAAACCATAAATCACAGGAATCCCTAAATTGCCCAATCTATCTTTGAAACATTCTATCAACGAAAGCGAATTTTCATCTTTATTCGGATTGCAACCATCAAAAATGCCCAAAGCAATGCCCGCCGCTTTTCTCAAATCCGAAGATTGTAATAATTGGGTCAACATTCTATCCACGCGGTACGGTCTTTCATCAATATCTTCCATAAAAACGATTTTTCCTGCAAAATTTTTGACCGCAAAAGGCGTTCCCGCCGCCGAACTTAATAGGGAAAGATTGCCGCCTATCAATTTCCCGCGCCCTTTTCCTGCGGTAATGACTTCTGTTTTAAACAAATTGCCCTCTTTTTTAAGATTTTCTTCCGATAATTCGATTTTATAAGGCGCGGTGGGATTCATCAACAGGTTTTTGACATGCATGCCTGTATAATCATTGAAATCAGACGTGCCTACAGGCCCATGAAAAGTCACCAAACCCGTTTTTTCAGCAATCGCAACATGCAGTGCCGTGATGTCGCTATACCCAATAAACACTTTTGGATTTTTTTTTATCAATTTAAAATCTACATCGGGCAATAACCGCGCCGCGCCGTATCCACCGCGCAGACACCAAATGCCTTGTACTTTTGGGTCCGCAAACATATGATGTAAATCTTCAAGGCGTTCTTGCTCCGTGCCTGCAAGGTAGCCGCGCATAGCTCGAATATGTTTTCCTTCTTTCAGTTTAAAGCCTAATTTTTCCAAATTAGACAAGGCTCTATTTAACACCTGTTCAGGCAAAGCACTCGATGGTGCAATCACCCCAATCGTATCCCCTAATTTCAAACGATTGGGTTTAATGATTTTTGGAAGCATATGATTTGAATCTAATGAGTTACCAATGGAAGTACTTGATAATGAACGATTTATGCCGCAGCCCGCAAAAGGTGCAACGGTTAAACCTTGCCATAGTAAGTTAGAAAATTGACGACGATTCATATTGTAGGATTGATTTTGGGGCAATGTTATAAAATTTATTTCAAAAAATGATACTAAAAATCAGTTTAAATTTATCTTTGCAAAAAATCTTAGCGACAGGCTCTTATGACAGTTTTACAACAACGCGCCGTGACTGCGACGGTTTTTACAGCAGTGATGCTGTTTGGTCTTTTCACGAATGAATGGACGTTTAAACTTTTATTCGCAATCATCACAGGTGGCTGCCTTTGGGAATTGACAGGAATGTTAATGTCCAAAGATGGCATTTTTTATACGCTGCGCCGTGTGTTAGCGGTGATGATAGGCACGATTCCATATGTGATTTTAGCAACGTACAATTCAGAAGTAGATATATTACAATATATCTTATTTGCATTGATTTTTAGTTGGATCATCCTCGAATTAGCCGCGCAATCCACTCAGCCTTTTCAGAATATTGGGACACTGACCACTGGCTTGATTTATATTGGAATGCCCTTTACCTTACTTTTATCTATTTATTACGTATATGATGAAAAATTAATATTCGGACTTTTACTACTCACTTGGTCTAATGACACTTGGGCGTATTTGATTGGTTCCAAAATCGGAAAAACACCTTTATTACCGCGCATTTCGCCTAAAAAAACATTGGAAGGCACGATAAGTGGCTTTATTGGGTGCGTTTTAACAGCCGCATTAATTGGTTATTTGGGTTATGTCAAAGATGTGACGATGACCGATTGGTTGATATTGGGCGGAATTGTCGGTATCTTTGGCACGATAGGGGACTTGGTAGAATCCATGCTCAAACGCAGTGTTGGCGTGAAAGATAGTGGTACGTTTATGCCAGGACATGGCGGATTCTTAGATCGATTTGATGCGTTTATGTTTATAATTCCATTTGTTATGCTTTATCTATTTTCTTAATAAAAAACTCAGTCATTAACTATGATTCACAAAGAAGGATATGTCATCATCTTGATAACGATGGTTGCATTGGCGGTATTAAATCTTGCCGTTTACAGTTTTTTACCCATACTATTTGGTTTGTTTTTGGTTTTATCCATCGCTTTTTTCGGATTGATTTTACAATTTTTTAGAAATCCATCCCGCCCAATTCCTGTTGCGGACAATAGCAAAATCTACGCGCCCGCAGATGGTAAAGTCGTTGTCATTGAAGAAACCATTGAAAATGAATACTTTAAAGATAAGAGACTTCAAGTAAGTATTTTCATGTCTCCCTTAAATGTGCATGTCAATCGCAATCCTGTGAGTGGTACTATCAGTTATTTTAAGTACCATGCGGGCAAATATTTGGTGGCATGGCATCCCAAATCTTCTACGGAAAATGAACGGACAACCGTTGTTTTTCACAATGGCAAAAAAGAAATTTTATTGCGTCAAATTGCAGGTTCGTTGGCAAAGCGCATCATTTGTTATGTCAAAACAGGCGATAAAGTGACGCAAGGCGATGATTTTGGTTTTATCAAATTCGGTTCGCGGGTTGATATTTACCTGCCCTTAGATGCCAAAATCGAAGTAGCAATAGACCAAAAAGTGTCAGGTAATCAAACTTTGATTGCTCGAATTTAAGTTTCGGGTAAAAAAAAATTCAGAAGGGGCAAAGTAATTAAAAATAATTTTTTAATTGTTTTGCCCCTTTTACATACTATCCTCATCTGTCGGCGCAAATCTATAATCGATTATGAATATAATAATTAAATATTTGTTGATTACGTTAGTCCCTTTAGGGATTGGTTTGGCATCTCGAATCTATTTTCCGACTTCGGGTTTCGTACACGATTATGTTGGAGATGCGATTTGGGCGGGTATGATCTACTTTGGTTTTCGGATGTTTTTAAATCCGTATCCTTGTCAAAAATCAGTGAATGCTGCTCTGGTCTTTTCATTTTTCATTGAATTTTTGCAATTGTATCACGCGCCTTGGATCGATGCGATTCGGAAGACGCGATTAGGCGGCTTGATATTGGGATTTGAATTTATGTGGAGCGATTTGCTTTCGTACACGATTGGGATTTTAATAGCGTTTATAATTGATATTTATTGGATTACAGATAAATTAAAATAACAATATTTTAATTATGAAAGTGGTTACACTTTGTTGTACAATGGATGTACGGATTTCACGGATTTTCACCGATTGGTACGGATTTTCTGAAATAAACTCAAAAAATCCGTACGAATCGGTGAAAATCCGTGAAATCCGTACATCCATTGTACAATGAAAGAAAACAATTCGCATCATAATTATCAGAAAAATATCATTTATATTAAATATTGTTTTAACTTTGTGTTGTTGATAATCTAAATCTGAACAACCAAAACATGATTGTACTTAAAAACATTTTGTCTATCCTTTTAATCCTATTTTGTCAAATCGGATACAGTCAATCCATTGCGAAAAGCATTTTCACGATTCGGGGCAGGATTCGGTCTCAAATCGGGCAGGAAACCTTAATTGGAGCAGTCGTTTCGGATAGCCTGCACCAACAAGGCGCATCCACTAATGAATTGGGTTCTTTTGCATTACCTGTACCATCAGGTTCCTGCATTTTAAAAATCTCCTATGTCGGATATGCTCCGTCATGGATTGAGTTGAATGTTAAACAAGATACGTTTTTGAATTTATTTTTAAAACCCATCAACGAATTACAAACGGTCGAAATCAATGCCGCCCTTTTTGAAAAAAATGGAGGTAATGGACGCACAACTTTATCAATTGAGCAATTAGCCAAAATTCCTTCCATTGGCGGTGAAAAAGATTTAGTCAAGGCATTGACGACTTTACCGGGAGTTGCGGGAGGTGATGAAGGAACGGCTTCCATGTTAGTTCGAGGCGGCGGAGCCGACCAAAATTTGTTTATTTTAGAGGGCGCGTCGGTTTACAATACAGGACATTTGTTTGGTTTTATCTCCATATTCAATTCGGATGTGGTTAAAAAGGTAGATTTGTATAAAAATGCGTTTCCTGCCCGATTTGGGGGGCGATTGTCTTCGATTGTAGAAGTGCATTTCAAAGAAGGCAACCCCAATCGGTTGCAAGGGAAGGTTGATATCGGTGTAATCACTGCAAAGTTGTCAATAGAAGGCCCGATTACCCCAAAAACTTCCTTTTTGGCAGCGATTCGCACTTCTTATTTGGATTTGTTTACCTTGGGAAAGGAGCAAGCGGTTCTAACACCAAGCTTTCGAGATGATAAGATTGATTCACATTTTGTCGGTTATACGTTTGGAGACTGCAATTTTAAAATCAATCACGCTTGGAATGATAAACATAAAACTTCATTCAATCTGAATATTAGTAAAGATTATTATAAATATGCTTACTCTGGTTCGTTGTTTCATGAGCGAACAGGTTCCTTTCGGCATCAATTAACGAACGCAACCGCCTCTATTCGGTCTTATCACCTGGTGCAACCGCGTTTTTCTTGGCAGTGGTGCGCTGCTTATTCGTCAAATACCAATGCTTATAAAACCAATAATAAGGGATATCGGCATAAAAGAATATCAGCACCCAATAGCTTTCCGCCCGTTTTTCAATTTTTGCTTGAATCGGATGAAAATTATGCAGGTATTGGCAGTATCCAAAACGCATCATTGGGGATTCGGGGCGATGTAACATTGCAATCGAACTGGGTTTTAAGGGTTGGAGTAGATGCGATAAAGCATTTTTATGAGCCCAATCGTTATACATATGAATTGGTTCGCCCGCTTGATACGCTGCCTATATTGCGCACTCAATCGCCTGCGCAATACTTGAATGCAACTGAAATCGGAACTTATTTTGAACAAGATATTCAATTTTCAAATCATTTAGAAGCCTTTATTGGCAGTCGCTTTTCTTATTTTCAATATGAACAACAAAAATATATCGCTGCGGAACCCCGTTTTTCATTGAATTATAAGTTGTCTAAGGCAATCGGTACGTTGAATTTAAGTATTGCTAAAATGCAGCAATATCAACACGCACTGATAAAGGGTGGAGAGTTGATTGATAGAACCGTATGGATTCCTTCTGGCACCAATAATGGATTGCTGAAACCACAATCCGCTTGGCAATACGCCTTGGGTTGGCGTAAAAGCACCCTCAAATACGATTTTTCAGCCGAAGTATTTTACAAACAAATGGCTCATTTATCTCAACTTAGACCCAATTTTCAGTCTGGCAATATCTATGAAAATTGGTCTAATCGGATTTTTTTAGACGGAAAAGGGCAGGCTTATGGATTAGAACTGTTCATAGCGCGTAAAATAGGCAAATTACAAGGCACTGTGGCTTATACTTGGAGTAAAAGCGAGCGTCAATTTGAAGCCTTAAATGATGGCAAACCCTTTCCTTTTTTATACGACCGCCGCCACAATGCCGTTTTAACCCTCTCTTATGATTGTTCCAAACGCTGGAAAATAGCCGCATTGTGGACTGGTATTAATGGAAAAAGATTCAATTTGCCCGTTGCAAAAGTCCTTGGAACGGCTTTAAATCAAGAATTTTATGTTTACAGTGAAGTGAATAAGAATCAATTTCCCTTTTATCATCGGCTTGATTTATCTTGTACTTGGGAGAAAAAAATATCAAAACATAAAAAATATGGTTATAATTTGAATATATATAATGCTTATTTTCATAAAAATATCTATTTTATGCACGAAAAAAATGAATATAAATATGATTCATTAGGCAATGTACTATCGGAAAAAGAATCCCTCAAATCGGTTGCTCTTTTTCCAATCGTACCAAGTATCAACTTTTTTTATCATTTTTAAAAATGATTTTGGAATCCATCCCCTTTTAAATTTTTAATACAATAATTATGAACCTAAATCTCAAACAGATTTTGATGTGCAGCAGTTTAATAGTACTCTTTGGAGGCTGCGAGACCGTTGTTTTGGAAGATTTTTCAATACCTTATGAAGGTAAAAAAGGCGTATTAATCGGTTTTGTCAGCCCCGAAAATGGACTCTTGGTCTATGCTGGGACGACAGTGCCTGTGCTGAATAGTAGAAATGATAGTTTGAAACAACCGATTTTAGATTTATTAGAAGATGGATTAGTAGTTGAAAAGCCTACCTTTATAGGCAATAATAGTTGGAATTCAGATACGTTCCGACCTAAAATGGGTAAATCGTATCAATTAACGTTGAAAAGTGATGAAATCGGAACGGTTAGGAGTGATAAAGTATCCATTCCCATTGCGGTTCGGATAGATACCGTGCGCGTATTGATTGCGAATGATTCGATAACAGGGCGCGTTCAAATTGACTTTAAAGACCCGATTGGCAATCAGTATTATGGCATTGAAATTTTACAATATTACAAAGATACCTTGGTAAAAGGATACAACAGTCCCTTTTTTCCCATTCAATCAAGGGATATTTTTAAGGATATTGATTTTGAAGGTCGAAATACATCTCAAGAAAAATGGGTCTATTTAGGATATGCAAAAACGAATCAGGGGTATAAACCTGTAAATAAATTTAAAATAATACTTTATACTTTATCAAAATCTGGATATGATTTTTTTAATGGTTTAGAAGTCGCAGGGTCGACAGGAAGGGATTACTTTGTAGAACCGTCCAAAATTCCTTCTAACGTGATAGGCGGTTACGGTTGTTTGAGTGCGTACAGCTTTACAACTTTTGATGTAAAATTTTAAATTGGGCGTTTGGGAGTCGGGAAATAAATTTTCCGACTCCTAAATTGCTTATAAACCCAAAAATGCTTACTTTTGACGCGAGTTTTGAAAAATACATTTACAAACATACATTTCAAATCCTGCGATGACTCCTACAAGTGTTTCACATAACCCTAATTACGCATTACAACTTATTTTAAAAGCCATTGATAATTGTGATAATTTCATCGATTTGGGCAATTGTGGTTTGACCGAAATCCCTGAAGCCATTGTCGGATTGGCGGATACGTTGTATGGATTGGCATTAGGCGAATCCTTTTTTTATCCAGGCGGAACGCGCTGGCATGCTTCCGAAAATCATGGTTTGCCCAATCAGATTACCAATATTGATCTATTGGCACAATTGCCCAATCTGCAAACGCTCTCTTTGTATGGAAATCCGATTTCGGATATTTCCGCTTTATCGAATTTGGCTGTTTTAGAACACCTTTCTTTGCAACATAATTGGATTCAAAATCTTGAACCCTTAAAATATTTAAATAATTTGATTGATTTAAATATTTCCCATAATCATATTAAAGATATTACGCCTTTAAAGGATTTGGTGCAATTGAAAGAGTTGTATTTGAATTATAATCAAATCACGGATGCAACCGCCTTGTCCCAATTATCCCAGTTGACCTATTTAAACCTATCTAACAATAAAATCACAGACATCTATCCATTAGTAGATATGCCTGAAATGACGGTTTTGAATGTGAGCGATAACCTTATTGATGATATTACACCCCTTTCTATCATGTTGAAATTGACCGATTTTTTTGCGGCTCATAATCGCTTGACAAGTCTTTATAAATTTGTTTTTAAAAATGCACAAGCGTTAGAACGATTGGTTTTATCGGGCAATCAACTGACAGATGTTACGCCATTACAATACCTTACAAATTTGCAAATTTTATATTTGAATGATAATAAAATCCAATTGGTAACGAATTTAGCCGTTTTATCCAATCTCTTGGATTTGGATTTGAGCAAAAATCAAGTCCTTGATATTCAACCTTTATCTGCGTTAACGGGCATGATTCGATTGAATTTACATGAAAATAAGATTGAACGATTGCCTAAATCGCTCATAGCATTGCCCGATTTAGCGGAATTGACCTTAACCGATAATTTTATCAATACCGTAGAAGTTGATTATTGGAATTTGGTCTTGGAAGATGGCAGACCTGCGAATGTATTGCCGTATTTGAAAGGATATTTTCATATTTTGTAAATTTTAGGATAGGATGGATGTACGGATTCAACGGATTTTCACAGATGGGTACGGATTTTTTTAAATGTTGCTTGGTTTTCGATTATCCATGCAAAAAAATCCGTGAAAATCAAGTGAAAATCCGTTGAATCCGTACATCCATTCTATCCCAAAATTACCCAACAAAAAGTATAAATCAATAGACCGCTTCCACGATTCGTTTAATCGTATCCGCATCGCCCATCGTATAATAATGCAAACAAGGAACGCCTTTCGCTTTCAACTCTTTCGATTGCGCGATACACCACTCAATCCCCACTTCTTTAACCGCTTCATCCGTTTTTGCGTTTTGAATGCCGCGCACCAAATCATCTGGCAAATCAATAAAAAATAAACGCGGAATCGAATTTAACTGATAACGCTTTGTAATCGGCTTCAAACCCGGCACCACAGGCACCGTAACCCCTTCTTTTCGACATAAATCGACATAATCAAAGTACTTTTGATTATTAAAAAACATTTGCGTCACAATATAATTCGCTCCTGCTGCCACTTTCGCCTTCGTATGCGCGAAATCTGCCAACAAACTCGGTGCTTCAAAATGTTTTTCAGGATAACCCGCAATGCCAATACAAAAATCAGTGGTTGCACCATTGGAAATATTGGTATCCAAATATTTACCTTGATTCATATCGGTTAAATGTTTGACTAAATCCAGCGCGTAATGATGTCCTTCTGCATGTGGGATGAATTTATCTTCAAATTTGGCAGCATCTCCTCGGAGTGCCAATACGTTATTGATATTTAAAAAATTTAAATCAATCAACGCATTTTCGGTATCTTCCTTTGAAAAACCACCGCAAATCAAATGCGGCACCGCGTCAACCCCGTAACGGTGCATGATTGCGGCACAAATACCCACCGTTCCAGGGCGTTTCCGAATCGCTATCTTTTCGTAATAACCACTGGTTCGTTTTTTATAGACGAACTCTTCTCGATGGTAAGTTACGTCAATAAAAGGTGGTTTGAACTCCATCAATGGGTCCAACGTTTTAAAAATGGTCTGCATACTCCCGCCTTTTAACGGGGGCAATACTTCAAAAGAAATCAACGTTTTGCCATTGGCGCGGGCAAAATATTCTGTAACTTTCATACAATTGGGGATTCAGATATGCTTTTGTCAAAATATCCGACTGCAAAAGTACGGAAAGTTTATATTTCAAGCGCAAAAAAAATGAACTTGCGTTTTTTATCTTTTTACGTCACAAAGATTCGGTGCTTTTTGACAAAATGATTTTTTTTATAAAAAACATAACAATACATATGCTAAAATAGATTGATTATCAATTGTTTAAAATTGTTTTTAAGTACATTTTTTTATTTTTTAATTGTTTTCTACCTTAAAAAAGGTGTCACAAGTTTTCAAAATAAAAGCGCAATAAACGTTTTGATACTGCTACCTTGCCTCAAAATTATAACTTCATAATTACTATAAACCATCAAAAACCTTAAAATGCGCGCTGAAAGTATCTTAGCACTCGACCTTCAAGCACTTGAAACACAATTGCTACATCTTTTGCGGGACGGTTTTCGTCCAACTGTAGGCATGTTATTTTGTTCGCCTACGCAAGATTTTAAAGCGATTATGTCGCTTTTCAAACAATATCAAATTGATTTAGCAGGCTGTACTTCTGCGGGCGAGATCGTCAATGACGCCTTACACGAAGAAGCCATTGCTTGTACTTTGATGGATTTAAATCGGGATTATTACCAATTAGCCATCATCGCGCCGACTACTTCTGATGATGATGACAATACGGTTGGTCGCAAAGCGCGGGCTTTTGCAGATAAGTGTTTTGAGAATGTCGCCCTATTGGTTTTATCCAGTGGTATTGCGAATGACGGCGAGAAAATTATTTCTGGCTTAAAGGCTGGAAGGCAAAATAATATTCCAATTTTTGGAGGCATGGCAGCAGATGATTTGAATTTTAAAAATACTTATGTTTTTAATTCAACAAAATCTTTCAATAATGGTTTATTAGTGCTTGCACTCAATGCGGATAAAATCGAAATCAAAGGATTAGCCACCAGTGGTTGGCAATCGATTGGCGCAACGAATACGATTACAAAAGCAGCAGGAAATCGGATTGAAACGATTAATCATCAGCCTGCTCTGGATTTTTTCCTCAAATTTTTTGGTCAATTTGACCAAACGAATGTTAAAGGTAAAAATGTGAGTACGATGAGTGCGCAATATCCATTTCAATTGGAACGCGGCGCAGGTACAACCGTATTGCGCGTTCCCATAACGGTTTCTGAAACCGACCGCACCATTCAGTTAACGGGTTCCGTGAATAGCGGCGATAGATTTAAATTCTCCATTTCACCAGGCGTTGAAATAGCAGAACAAACGGTTACTGAATTTGAAGGATTTAAAACGGTGATGCAAACCCCAGATGCTTTGTTTTTGTTTTCTTGCAAAGGTCGTCATGCTGCGTTAGGTCCGTTTTTGGAAGAGGAAGTTACCGGTATTTACGAACATTGGAATAAACCGATGATTGGTTTTTTGAGTTATGGCGAATTTGGCAACCTTAAAAATGGTATTTGTGAATTTCACAATGAAACGTGTTGCTTGGTAACGTTAAGAGTTAAATAATGATTTTTTAAATATAATATATGAGTCACCCAGTTTTCCAAAATTTTAAAGCGCAATTAATGGCGTTAGAGATAAGTTCTGAACAAAAAACGCACTTATTACGACAATTTAAACAAGTAGAAAAAGAGTACGATAAGTCAGAATTTATTAACAATCGAATGTTAAAAGATAAGGAAATTTCCATCAGCATTTTGAATGCCACTGTGGAGGAATTGCAAGCACAACAAAAAGCCGTTGAAATGCAAAACGAAACGTTGGAAAAACAGCGGTTGCTTTCTGAAAAACAGGCAAAATTGTTGGAAAGCAATTTACATGCGTTGGAAATGTCTTATACAGAAATGGAACAATTTGCTTATATTGCTTCGCATGACTTGAAAAGTCCTTTGCGAAGCATTGGGAGTTACGCGCAATTGCTCAAACGCAAATATCGGGGAAAATTGGATGGCACCGCAGATGAATTTATTGATTTTATTGTGAATGGCGCACAACATATGAATGAAATTATTACTGATTTATTGGAATATGCCCGCGTTGACCGAGAAAAAGAGATGACTCGAACGGATTTTAATCGCTTAATGGAATTGATTTGTATTAATTTGCATGAGGCGATTCAGACTTCGGGTGCGAAAATAACAGTGGATAAATTACCCATTTTGATGGTGCAAAAAACAGCTACCGTACAATTGTTGCAAAATCTGATTGAAAACGCTATAAAATTTCGCAGTGAGGCGCAACCGAATATTCATATTTCGGCAAAAGCATTAGATAATGAAAAATGGGAGTTCTCTGTAACGGATAACGGCATTGGCATTGATGAAAATTACCAACAAAAAGCGTTTCAACCGTTTCAACGTTTGGGACAGCGCAATTTACCAGGTTTGGGCATGGGTTTAGCCATTTGTAAAAAAGTGGCTAAACTCCACAAAGGCGATATTTGGTATCGTTCCAATGAAGTGGGTGGAACGACGTTTTGTTTTACCATTCCGCAAAGGGAAGTTACGCTTTTGAATACGGAAGTATTGCCTGTACGGTATGGAACATAGATAAAATAAAACTTATAAGTTATTAAACTCAAATAAGTTATCAAAATGCAAAAAATTGAAAATCCGAAAATTAACTTTCGTCAAGTTTGAAACTTGACGAAAGTTTTGTGCATTTAATTTGAAAAAAAATCATTTCTGAAAAAAGTACACCATTTAACCCCCATTTTTTGCCTATTTTTGCGCAAAATTGAATAATTATCATGGATCCGTTATCGCCTGTAAAAGATTTTTTAGATTATAGATTTATTTATATATTAGGAAGTACCCATTATTGGTTTCGATATAAAATTGGTATTGCAAAGGATTTGCAAGTGCGGCAACGCGGTATCAGCTCCACGATTCGCGGAGAGGTGTATGAAATTTGGGCGTTAAAAGTGTGTTTCGCTCGAAAAATAGAAGGCACTTTTCATTTGATATACAGCCCATTTCACGCCAAGATGCGCGGTTCGGGCAAAACCGAGTGGTTTTGGATGGTCTTTCCCATTACACCCATTCTATTATTGACCGCCGTTTGGGTCATTCAATGGTGTATTATACCGATGTTATTGGTAGCAGCGTATCATAACTATTTGCGTTAAAACCAACACCGTTTGGAGGATTTTAAATCCTCTAAACGGTGTACTTGACTCTGTACAATATTATCGTTTTCGGCGCAAATCACCTAGAATACTTCGCTCATTTGCAGCTTGTTGAATCGCCCGTTGCGGTTCAGAAGGTTGCGTTATATCATAGATAAGCCATTCAAACTCACGGAAATATCCGCCCCCAATACATTCAAAACTACAATTATACACCCCTGGAACGGTGTCAAGCAAGGTCTCCACACGCGGAAAAAAAAGTTCAGGGGCATTCAACTCCAACTTACAAACAGAATCAAAGATACTCTCCAAAAATGGAGAATAAACCAATAAGGAATTGTTTCGATAATCTGTGGTACTAAAAATCCCGTCATCGCTTTCCAGAATATAGCCTTGAGCATTTAACACAATTCTTTGCATCGCAGTTGCTTCATTTTTTTTGTGATGTCGTTGATAACTCATTCCGAAATTAGCCGTGATGATGGTTTTCCAGTAGGCTTGTTGCCATTTCTTGAAACAAGGTTTCAACATTGTCCCCCGTTTTCGCACTCGTCACAAAGTCACATGGGTGCGGTAACGATTCTAACAATTCTTTTGCACGCTCGTCAGAAACCAAATCGCGTTTATTTGCCACGATTTTGAACACGCCATAAGGCAATAAATTTTTTAAAAATCGAATATCATCCTCCAAATGCGCAAAAGTGGTCGGACGACTCATATCCATAACGTAAATAATCCCACTTGCCCCTAAAAAATAGGAGGCGGGTACTTTATCTTGGGTGATTTCGCCCGCAATATCCCAAACTAAGAGGGCAACTTTATGGTCTTCCACATATATTTCTTTTTTAGCGATTTTTGCACCAACCGTCGTTAGATATTTGTCATTAAACTGACCTGTCAGAAATCGCTGAAATAACGATGTTTTGCCAACACCGAAACTGCCAGTCAAGATTACTTTTTTGCTAATCATTGTTTTAAATATTTTTCGAGATACGCACTTGAAAGCATACGTTAACGAAACGTTCTAATTGAAAAAAGGTTTACTTTTCAATTCGACCCATTGCGCGGTTCGCTTTTCTTGGGGTATAATAAAATTAGATTTTAACTTGAGCGATACTTTTTGTTCAATCTTGTTGTCTTGCATAGCATTTTGCAAATCGGGCGTATCCATCACAAAGGTGCGAATCGCTTCGCGCAATGCCTCTTTTTCTTTCGTCGAAACCGTGCCTTTCAACGCAATGGCAACATAATAGGAATGGAAATTTTGGATAATGATGCAATAAGTTCCGTATTGCACCATTTCCAATTCTTCCATTTTGCGTCCAAAAGCGTCTTCCACAAAGGCTTTAATCGCGGTCAACATGCCTGCTACTACGTCACGGTCCATCGTCGGATGCAATGCCGCACTCGCCATGAGCAAACCTGAATCGCGTTCAATGATAAAAATTTCTTCTAAAACCGATTTATGAGACGCGCTCAACACCAAATCGGCATCGCTCAATCCCAAAACGCGATTGCGCAAATGCCACCAAATGCCACGAGAAGCCACTAATTGCAGTTGGTCTGCAATATTATCTTTCAATATTTGAAATTGATACCGAACATAATTTGCCACCATCTGCCCAATGATAGGGGATAACATATTCATGATTTCCGTTTGCGATGATTGGATTTTTTGCTCAATCATCCGATTCACAATAGCCGAAAACTCTTTTGGAAATTGTTTTTTCAATACTTCCAAATGCGTTTCGATGCGTGTTTCAATAACGGGCTTCATCTTTTCGTCCAGACGGGCAGGTGAATCCAGGATGGCTTTCAGTTCCGATAACTCGTCCAACTCTTTCGGGAACAAGATGCTCCGAAGTTGTTGTAACCGCATTTGGTCTTCTGTGGTATTTTCGAGTGGCGTATCGTTTTTTGTTGACATCTGAGCGAAAAGCGTGCTGTTTTTAAGGACGGTTTAATGAAATTAGGTTTACTCTTTCAATTTTTTGCTGACTTCCAATAATAAATCGGACAATTGGGCGCGGTCTGTTTTGCTGAAATGCTGTACTTTTTGATTTAACGATTCCACATTTTGCATGACTAATTGTTCGAGCTGCTCCATCCGTGCGGTAAAAGCGCGCTGCATGGCTTCATGACTTTGGCGGTTTGCCTCCTCATTGCGTTGAATCCACTCCTCAATATGGGCTAAACGGCGATTATATTCCGTAATTTGTTGCCCCATGATGATTTCACGAATCATGCTTATATCGCCGAGACCTGTAACGGGTGCACTTGAATTTTGCTCTGCCATTGAATAAATATTCGATTGATATTTTTGATACGATTTGAGATTGATATTTCATTTTGTAAATAAAAATAAAAAAATGCTTTCCGCGTCCCTCCGCATCAGCATCTTTGAGCCAAATAAAAGCTAAATTTGAGCGATTTTTATCAAAAAAACAAATGACATTGTTTTTATTTTGCTTTTTTTGATAAAAAGGACTTTGTAAAACGATTCATTCACATAACGTGACTTATCTTCTATTGGTGATGTTGAATTCAACTATTGCTTTTTATACGCCGCCACAACTGCCGCGATTACGCTATATTGTGGATTTTATTTTCAATAAAATATTGGGTATCAACGTATTGCATATTCCAACTGAAAAAGATTGGTTTCAAAGTTCGCTTCCCAAAATTTGGTATGGCAGTCTTGATACTGCGCCTAAAACGCCAGCCTTTATTTTGGCAAAGCATCACCCTATTTTGACCGAAAAAGGTTTAAAAAGTCACATCCAACCCGATTTTGGGGCAGATGGTTTAGCCCGTGCTTTTTTTGAAATAAGTCGTTATGAGGAATATATTGCCAAAAACCGAGATATTCATGGTCGATTTACAGGTGCGCAAAGCTATGCTTTTAAAACGGGTTCTTTGCAACGTCCAATCGTTCACGAAATCGCGGAAGATTTAAAGCAAAAATTGCGCCATCGATACGCTAATATCGTGTTTGGAACGGCAAATTATACTTTTTTGCCTACTTATGATATAGATATGGCTTGGCGATATGCGCATAAAGGTTTGATTCGGAGTGGTTTAGCAGGTTTGCGCGATGGCTTGCGGGGTGATTTTAAAACCTTATATCAGCGCATTCAAGTCTATCAAGGTAGGGTAGGAGACCCCGATTTTGTTTTTGATGACTTGGAACAATTACATCAAAAAAAGGGTTTAAAACCTATTTTTTTTTGGCTTTTGGGCGATTACGCCGCATATGATAAAAATATTGATTCTAAAAATAAGCATTTTCAAAATCTAATTCGGAATATTGCGAAGCAATATGCTGTTGGGATTCATCCATCGTATCGTTCTAATCAACATTTGGATATTTTAAAAATGGAAGTATCTCGTTTACAACAGATGCTACGACAACACAGGCTCCAAAAAATTGAAATGAATCGAATGCAAAGTAGGCAACATTTTTTGAAATTAACGTTGCCAACGACCTATCGCCGTTTGATAGCGGCGGGCATTACCGATGATTACACGATGGGATATGCAGACCAAATTGGTTTCCGTGCAGGCGTAGCGATTCCATTTAATTGGTATGATGTTGAAAAAGATGCAGTTACAAATTTAATAATTCACCCATTTCAAGTGATGGATGTGACGTTGCAACAATATTTAAAATTATCGCCGACGGAAGCTGTCGCTGCGGTCAAGCCATTAATTGAAATAACGAAATCCGTTGGCGGCACTTTTACCACCTTATGGCATAATTCCTCTTTATCTGAAATGAATGAATGGAAAGGATGGCGCGTTGTGTATGAGTCGATAGTGGACAACGCATGTGATAAATCGGGTCCATTGGAACGCGGATGGAGCGAATAGGTTTCGGAAACCTATTCGCTCCATCCGCGTTCCAATGGACCCGATTTTTAAGATTCATCATCCACAAATGCTTGCAAATAATGAAATCTATCGGTCAATTGCCCATTTTCTGCAATGGTTGCTTTTTGCAAAACAATACTATCTTTGGCTTTTAAGAGTTCAGGCAAAATATTTGCCATGAATTGCGTTCCAAAAAACTCAGATGCATCTCGCGGCAATTCATTGGGCAAATTATCAATCGTCATCATGTCAATTGATTTTTCTTGAAAAGGCAAGGTTTCTTGTTTTGAAAACGGGTCAAAACCATAAAACGGCGCATCTATCGTAGTAGCTCGAATCGTCGAAGGCACAGAGGAATGTGGCATTAAATCACAAGAAATATCGGAAATCGTTTTAATTTTAAAATCTTTTTGAGTCATTTCATCCGATGTAAAAAACATAGGTGCTTTTTTATCATAAAAAATACCATTAATAAAGACCTCTGTTTTTTGATAAAATGGGGCAAAAATACTCTTGTATCTATCAGGATGCGCATAAAAATCGGCTTTTTTGAACGGTAAACTGTCTTTTCGCTCTACATATTCAGTAGGCGATAATTGTGTAAAAACAGCTGTATTGAAATTTTTCTTCAAATAATTATGGGGAGAAACCTGTTTCAAACCTAAATCCCGCAATACTTCCACCGCGCCAGATGCCACTCTACCCGTCCCTGTCACCACCACTCGAACAGGCGGCAGTTGAATCGTTTTATACAAGTTTCGAGCCTGTGCATAATCGTGTAAATCCTTCATCCGCGTTAGGCTGTACGCACCTGTTCGTGCGCCATATGCCAGCATGCCATTGTGTGCGCCCACCATCCCTGCGTAACGTCCGAATGCAATCAATCGCAAACCATATTCATTGGTAAGTAATTCATAATCAATGATTTTTATATTTTTTTCTAAAATGGTTTGTAATAATTTTCGGTTATAAACTTGTTTTTTAACGGTGTGCGAAAAGAAAAAATACGTTTTATTGGGAATCAATTGAGTTATTGGAACTTCTTTGATTCCCAATAACATATCGCAATCGCTCAAATTATTGGTCACAGCAACCCCTTCCAAAAGGTATTCCGCGTCCGAATAACAGCGAATCGGAGAAGGTTCGACCACAATTTGAACGGCATAATTGCGCATTAAAAACGCACATTGGCGAGGTGTTAAGGCAGCTCGATTATCAGATGGCACTTTGCCTTCTCGAATAATTCCTATTTTCATTGTAAAAATGGGTTATGGTGATATTTGAATATTTGATGGTGAAAAACGACAAAATTAATCTTTTTTTGATTTCACCGCCAAAAATTTCAAAAAGAGCGTTTGAACGCCTATCTTTGTTTGAAATTTCAAAAAATAAAAAATCAATCGAATGGTTGTAGATAATAAAAACAGTTTGTTGTTCAAAGCGGATAGAGCGTTGGATGACATTCGCCCTTTTTTAAAGGTCGATGGCGGGAATGTAGAAGTGGTGGAGATTACAGAAAAGATGGTTTTGCTGGTTCGATGGATGGGCAATTGTCAAAGTTGCTCTATGTCTGCCATGACGATGAAGGCGGGTATTGAACAGGCTGTTCGGAATAAATTACCTGAAATCATCGCTGTTGAAGCGATTAAGTAGCTCGTTTGGGGGGAGAAGGTCCATTTTAAATAAATTAATTTATAATATGAATCAGAAAAATATACTGGAGAATCCTCAACATTGGATGGATTTAGAGGAACGCTATGGTGCACATAACTATCATCCGCTGCCTGTGGTGCTATCTCGCGGCGAAGGTGTTTTTGTATGGGATGTAGAGGGTAAAAAATATTATGATTTTTTATCTGCGTATTCTGCTTGTAATCAGGGGCATTCGCACCCGCGCATCTTAAACGCGTTGATGGAACAAGCTAAAAAATTAACGCTCACGTCTCGCGCTTTTCATAATGACCGTTTGGGACCCTATGAAGCATTTATTACTAATTTTTTTGGATATGATAAGGTTCTGCCCATGAATACGGGAGTTGAAGGCGGCGAAACGGCTATCAAATTGTGTCGAAAATGGGCTTATGAAGTGAAAGGAACGCCTAAAAATGAAGCGGTGATTCTCTTTGCAACGGGTAATTTCTGGGGACGTACTTTGGCGGCGATTTCTTCTTCCGCAGACCCAAGTAGTTATCGCAATTACGGTCCGTATATGCCCGGTTTTCAATTAATTCCCTATAATGATTTGCCTGCCTTAGAAGAAGCCCTGAAAAATCCAAATGTTGCTGGATTTATGGTCGAGCCGATTCAAGGAGAGGCGGGCGTTGTCGTGCCTGATGCGCATTATTTGCCCAAAGCATTTAAAATGTGTCAAAAAAGCAATGTTTTATTCATTGCGGATGAAGTGCAAACGGGGATTGCTCGAACAGGAACCATGTTGTGTTGCGATAGATTTGGGTTCAAACCCGATATTTTGATATTAGGCAAAGCGTTATCGGGCGGGGTTTTGCCTGTTTCTGCAGTGTTGTGTCGGGATGAAATTATGATGACGATTCGTCCTGGTGAACATGGTTCGACGTATGGTGGTAATCCGTTGGCTTGTGCGGTGGCAATGGAGGCTTTGAAAGTGGTTCAAGACGAGCGTTTGGCAGAAAATGCAGAACGTTTGGGCATTGTATTTAGGAACAAAATGCTTGATTTAAAACAAAAAAGTAGTTTGGTAACGGAAGTACGCGGTATGGGTTTGCTGAATGCCATCGTAATTGATAGTGCGGAAGAAAGCAAAGCGGCATGGAATCTTTGTTTGCAATTTGCAGAAAATGGTTTGTTAGCAAAACCGACACATGGCAATATTATTCGATTTGCACCACCATTGGTTATCAATGAAAAACAAATTATAAAATGTTGCGCTATTATAGAAAAAACCGTTTTGGCTTATAGATAGTTGGATTCATTGGGTAGGATGGATGTACGGATTTCACGGATTTTCACAAGATTAATACGGATTTTTTGAATTTTAAGTATTAATCTTGTGAAAAATAGTTGGATACATTGGGTAGGATGGATGTACGGATTTCACGGATTTTCACAAGATTAATACGGATTTTTTAAATTTTAAATTTAAAATCCGTGAAATCCGTGAAATCCGTATATCCATCCTACCCAAAAGCTAATCCAATTTGAAAAAAGAGCGTACTTGACGCGCCTGTTCATCTGCTGCAATGAGAAAGTACGCGCCTTTGGGCAAATGATGTACGTCTATCGAAATCATTTGCCGTTGATTTGCATCAAAATCGTTTTTGATATAATGAACTTTGCCCATCATATCAACTATTTTTAAAACTGTATTTTGTTTTAAATCAGCCAACTCAACCATCAATACATCCGAAGTAGGATTGGGATATAATTTAAATTTTAAATTATCCGATTGTTCAAAAATTAAATTTGG
>JBDLWG010000619.1:0-3795 GCA_039804385.1 Bacteroidota bacterium | reverse complement strand
GCTGACGTGTACGCACTACCACTATACGACTCTTTTTTGGCTTGAATGACGAGTTTACCATTATTCAAATACACGTTTTCGGGGCGATTCGTGTAATATTGTAATTCGTTATTGCCCCAACCGTTACTGCCTGTGCCAATATTGTAACCCCAAATCGTCGTATCTATTTGAGTTCCATTAAATTCGTCTTGAAACAATTGAGTGTAACCCGTGTAAGTTTCGGGCGTGATATACCCATCTGACGGCACAAATACATACGTATCATCATTGCGAATCGTGGCAGAACCAATCGCTATACCAATCGATGCATTGGTTGATTTGGACAATTCAACACTAAATGTTTCGTCCAATTCCTTTATCGTATCGCCCACAACCGTAATTTCAATGCTTTTCTCCGTCGTTTGCGGACTGAATGTAATCGTTCCTGTTTTGGCAATATAATCCGAACCTGCGCCCGCCGTACCATCAACTGTGGCGAAATCCACTGTAACCGCTTTGTCCGTAGCGCGACTGAGCGTGACTTTGAAGGTATAATTTGCTGTAACATCGCCTTCAAAAGGAGCGATATTCGTGATAGAAATGGTCGGGTCTGGAATCGGTGTATCCGATTCTTTAGGGTCGCAGCAGGCAAATGTGATGCCTATAAGTATGCAAAATGGAAGTAACTTTTTCATGAAATAGGACTGTTTTTTAAAACAAATGGATATGGAATAGAACAAATGGATGGTTTTACGATAGAATGGATGTACGGATTTTCACAGATTGGTACGGATTTTTGTTTCAAAAAAAGCAAAAAATCCGTACCAATCTGTGAAAATCCGTAAAATCCGTACATCCATTATACCACAAAATCATCCACTCTAAATTGAAACAAACGTATATCGCCAAATGCCTGCACCAAAACTAACATATAAAACCATTCGAGTTGCGGTCAATTCTTTAATCGTATAAGTCACAGAGGCTTGCGGCACCAGGACTTCCGCACCTGTACCCACTTTGTAAAGTCCCATGTACGCGCCCAAACCAATCACTTTTAATTCCGTATTATTGACGTTGAACGTGCGCGGACTCGAATCGCTCCATGCCCGAAGTGCCACAGGCATTGCTGTAATCGGATGACAACCAGGCGTAAGTGCCATTGCAGGCGGGAAAATATTGCCATTGGCATCCGTATCTGCCCAAAAATCGCCTTTGCTATCGTATTGAAACGTTCCGTCAACACTAAATACGTATTCATCATTGAAAAGACAAGTTCTCGCCGTGACATCTGCCGCGCCGCTTGCCCACCAAGTCGTCCCAAAAGTTGCATCAGGACCCACCCATAACGCACTTGCTTCAGGAGCTAATTTCCAACGTTTTGTGGCACAATTAGTTAATAACCGAACATTGCCCGTACACGCAGTCGGGTCATCTTGCGCAACCACAATATTTTGAGTAGCTGTTGCCATACCGCCTTTGCCGAAAGCCGTTAAAGTGACTTTATACGTCCCTTTTCGAGCGTAAGCGGCGGTGACAACAGTGGTGTCGGAGGAGGAACCATCGCCCAAATCCCATTTGTATAGAAACGCGCCTGTTGATTTGCTCGTTAAGTTGAATTTATTAGGATTTGAAGTGGGCGTTACGTCGAACGCAGCAACAGGCAATCCGCCAATGTCAATTTTATCATCTACTTGTGGCGTACATGCCCCCAAAGTGACGGCTAAAATCGTTGAAAAACAGTATTTTATAAATTTTTCCATTTTTAATCTATTTTTTGAATTAGGATTTTTAAGATTTTTTTGAAGGATTGATTTTTTTTAGGATTTACGTTATAATTTTAACAAAATGAATCCTTATAATCCTTCAAAAAATCCTAAAAATCCTAATTCAGACGCTTATTAATAACCTTGATTTTGTTTAAAACTACCTTGCATAATATCCATTTCGCTTTGCGGCAAGGGCAATAATTCATGCTTATTCGCCTTGAAACCTTGGTTTTGTAAAACCGTAACCGCTTTATTCGTGCGGATTAAATCCCAAAAACGAACGCCTTCGGTTGCCAATTCCAATCGCCGTTCTGCATAAATATCGTCCAATAATGCTGTACCTGCACTTGTTTTCGCGGGCAAATTGACGCGTGTCCGCACCCGATTCAAATACGTTTGTGCTTTTCCATCATTGCTGCTGCGATTGAAGGCTTCTGCTGCCATCAATAATACATCTGCCAAACGGATTTCTTTGTAATTATAACCCCAATTCAACGCAGGTTCCCCTGAAACCGCCTTGAAAGAAGCCAAAGGCGCGTATTTTTTAATAAAATAGTCGGTATTTTGATACCCTGTGGAGTAACTCGCACCTGCATTTTTCAACGCCTTGCCATCAATAACCGTTGCCGCAAAACGCGGGTCATTGCGCATGACATCTACCAAATCTTGCGAAACAGGACAAAAACTCCATCCATTGCCATAATCCGCGCCTACAAAATCGCGCATCCCACAAAATTGTACATCTTTATTGCCCTCATTGCCATTGTTGTCCTCCATGCCCCAATCGCCTTTCCGATTGCCCGAATGATATATTTCAAAAACCGATTCTTTACCAAATTTATTATCGGGTTTAAAGATGTCTGCAAAATTTCGTTCCAATGTGTAATTACCAGAAGTGATGACTTCTTCAAAAAGCGTTGCCGCTTCGCCCATCCGTGTATTGTTATTTTGGAATAAAATCACTTTTCCAAGCAATGCTTTGGTCGCGCCTTTGGTAATCCGTCCCAATTCATCTACACCCACTGTTTCGGGCAATTGAGTTGTGCCAATCGCTTCTTTCAAATCTTTTTCGATTTGCGCATAAACTTGGGTTGGCGTAGATTGCGTTTGCTTGTAAATCGCATCCGCACTCGGCGCAGCCGTCAATAAAGGCACATTGCCAAACCAACGAACCAAATCAAAGTAGTAATACGCCCGTAAAAATTTGGCTTCTGCAATGTATCGCGCTTTTTTATCGGCGGTCAAACCAGTAACATTGCCTTCTGCTTTTTCAATAACAAGGTTTGCACGGTAAATACCTGTGTAATTTTTAGACCAAAGCCCTGCTTGTGGACCCACATTAGGGTCAAGCGTGAATTTATCATAAGCAACCCAACTCGGTTGGTCGGACGCGTCCGAACCGCCTGCATGTGTATCGTCACTTGCGGCATTAAGCAATCCCATTTTCATCGTGAAATTGACCGCAAAACCGAGTGGGTCATATGCGGCAACCAAGCCTTGAAATAATTCAGCTTCGGTTTTATAGAAATTGCTTTCCAGTACAGTGCCTCTTGGAGTCAATTCGATGAAATCTTTGGAACAAGATGCTGCCATCAAAAGGACGCAAAAAGTGCTTATAATTTTATATTTTGACATTTTTTAATCTAATAATTTATGATGAATAATGGTTTGAATTAGGATTTTAAGGATTTTAAGGATTGATTTTAAGGATTTAAATCAATCCTTTGAATCTTTAAAATCCTAAGCATCCTAATTCAAAATGCCGCGCTTAATCCGAATAAAAACGAGCGCGCTTGTGGATAAAAACCTCTATCTACTCCATAACTGCCGCCATTCCGAACGCCCGCACTACCACCACCAATTTCTGGGTCAATGCCCGAATATTTGGTAAACGTTGCTAAATTGTTCGCTGAAACGTAAATTCTCGCTTTCGTAAAACCAACTTTTGAAACAAATGGTAGCGTGTAACCCAATTGCAACGTTTTTATTCTGAAAAATGAACCGTTTTCAACATAAAAACCGGAACTCCGACTGAAATTTTTATTCGGGT
>JBDLWG010000618.1:0-8285 GCA_039804385.1 Bacteroidota bacterium | reverse complement strand
AAAAAAAATGAAACAGTACCTTAAACAGGATGAATGGTGTATCATTGAGGAGGGTTTTAAACCCGAATATAACGAAATTTCTGAAAGTGTTTTCTCTATTGGCAATGGGCGCATGGGGCAGCGTGCCAATTTTGAAGAGCGATATTCAGGCAAATCGTTACAAGGCAATTATGTAGCGGGCGTTTATTATCCCGATAAGACGCGAGTGGGTTGGTGGAAAAATGGTTATCCTGAATATTTTGCCAAAGTGTTGAATGCGGCAAATTGGATTGGTATCGACATTGAGTTGGATGGGGAAATGTTGGATTTGGCAACTTGCAAGATTTCGGACTTTCGGCGTGTGTTGAATATGCGCGAAGGTTATTTATTGCGGACTTGTACGGTCACGACTCCAACAGGTAAAACGTTGAAAATCAATGCACAACGTTTTTGTTCTATCGTGGATGATGAAGTGGGAGCGATTTGTTATAGCATTACGCCTGTGAATTTTTCGGGAAAAATGGTGGTTACGCCGTATGTGGATGCGGATGTGAAGAACCGAGATGCTAATTATGATGAGAAATTTTGGATAGAAATTTCCAAATTGGTGCGCAATAGTCAGGCGTATTTAGTGGCGGAAACGAAAAAAACAGGTTTTCAAGTGGCTACTGGGATGCTATTTCAAATTTTTCAAGGTGGCAAAGAGGAAAATGAATTTGTGGCAACTCGGCGCAAACGAGAAAATTTTGTCAGTTGCAGTGTTCCGTTGACCGTGAAGGCGAAAGAAGAAATTATCATTTATAAATATGGTGCAAACCTTTCTTCAGAGAATCATCCCAAAGAAAATTTGTTAAAAAACTGTCAAAATGTGCTTAAAAATGCACAAAAAAAGGGTTTTGACAAAATGCTTTTGGAACAAGCGGAACGTTGGAAGGCAAAATGGGAAAAATCGGATATTATCATTGAAGGCGATGTCGCGGCACAACAGGGCATTCGTTTCAATATTTTCCAATTGACTCAAACTTATACTGGGGAAGATGAGCGTTTGAACATTGGGCCCAAAGGTTTTACTGGTGAGAAGTATGGCGGTTCGACGTATTGGGATACGGAAGCCTATTGTTTGCCTTTTTATTTGGTCAATGCCAATGAAAAAGTGGCGCGTAACTTATTGATTTACAGGCATAAACAATTGCAAAAAGCGATTGAAAACGCTCAAAAATTGGGCTTTACAGATGGTGCGGCTTTGTATCCGATGGTCACGATGAATGGAGAAGAATGTCATAATGAATGGGAAATCACGTTTGAGGAGATTCATCGGAATGGGGCGATTGCGTATGCGATTCACGATTACATTCGTTATACGGGCGATAAAACCTATTTGGCGGAATATGGGGCAGAAGTTTTGATTGGAATTGCCCGTTTTTGGGCGCAACGTGTTCATTTTTCGGCGCATAAGCAACAATATGTGATGCACGGCGTAACAGGTCCAAATGAATATGAAAATAATGTGAATAATAATTGGTACACCAATTATATAGCGGTTTGGTGTATGGAATACGCTATGGAATCAATACAATTTGTGCAAAAAAACGACACAGAATCTTATAAAACCCTTGTCACAAAAACCAACTTAAACGCATCCAAAGAATTTGCAAAGTGGGAACACATCTGTAAAAATATGTATTTCCCAGAAGATGCTAAAAGAGGAGTTTTTTTACAACAAGATGGTTTTTTAGATAAAGATTTAATGCCTGTGAGTGCTTTGCGGGCGGTTGATAAACCCCTGAATCAAAAATGGTCATGGGATAGGATTTTGCGGTCTTGTTTTATCAAACAAGCGGATGTGTTGCAAGGCTTATATTTCTTTGAAGAACGCTTTGATAACGACACGATTCGACGCAATTTTGAATTTTATGAGCCGATGACCGTACATGAATCGTCTTTATCGCCTTGTGTACATGTGATTTTAGGTGCAAAAATCGGACTTTTTGACAAAGCCTATCAGATGTATTTGCGCACAAGTCGTTTAGATTTAGACGATTATAACAATGATACCGAAGATGGTTTGCACATTACATCGATGGCGGGAACTTGGATGGCAGTGGTGAAAGGTTTTGGTGGAATGCGCGTGTATGATGATAAAGTTCATTTCGCACCCTATTTGCCGGAAGCATGGAAATCCATGACTTTCAAAGCTCGTTTCAGAGGTGGAGTCTTAGAAATGAATGTCACAAAAGAACATGTAACGGTGAAAAATATGGGTGAAAAAGCCATTGATTTGTCGCTTTACGGGGAGATGCACCTATTGGAAGCGCATAAATCGGTTGTCCTTTCAACGCAAGTCCCTGTAACGGAATAAGTTTCCGCGTGAAACGAGTTAATGTTCTTTGACCAATAAAATTTACCAGTTTACGCCGAGTACAACAATCGTTTGTACTCGGCGTTGCTGTTTTAAGTTTAGGGTACAATGGCATCCACTTTTCGCACGGTGTGCGCACTGAAATAGCCTAACGCACCTCCTGTAATATTGTTAATCGGATTGGCAGGCGTGCCACCTTGTCCTGTTTCCAACGCTCTAAATGTGTAAAAATACTCGTAAACCGCTTTATCAATACACTGCATTTCAATCGTAACGGTATCTTTACTGGCAATTTTAAAATCTGTACTTCGGAGTGGAATCGGATTGGGTTTACCATCTATCAAATTGTCATTAAAAACATTGGAAAACCCTTTGTCTTTCTGCCCTTTGGAGGTCAATGTAAATCGATATTGGTTTTGAATGCCCGCAGGGTCTTGGAAAAAAACCAAATAATTGTAGAATTTGGTTGCTCCGCCAGCTGGAAGTGGACTTTCTTTAACTTCTGCACTCGTAAAATCAACCGCTTGCGGCATCGTGCTACTGGCTGAATAGGTTTTGCCTTCTGCCACCACTTTCAACGTGTACGTCCTACCAGAAATGCCTTTGACCATTCGGGAAACGTACAAACCGGCTGATTTTTCAGTCAATGTTTCGGTCACGCCCGTATTATCCGTAATGGTAACGATGGCATTTTGGACGGCAGGAAATTGATTCGCCGCACTAAAATTGACCGTTTTATTGATTTGTACCTGATAATTACCCAATATATCGGTTACTTGCCCCTCAATAAACACTTGCGAAGCGACATTATTTAAATCAATATCAACCACTTTTTCACAAGATGATAGTATGAAAAAGCATAATCCGAAAAACAATATTTTTTTCATTGTTATAATTTTATTTTTTTAAAACTTAAAGTTGTAAGTAACGCTTGGAATCCATTTAAACAACGATAATTGAGTTGCTTGAGTCCGAGTCGGGTCTGTCGGATTATCTTTAAAGGTAATTTGATACGCATTTTCGCGCCCATACGCATTGTATAAACTAAAATTCCAAGAGCTTTGATAGCGTCCTGTGCGCTGACTTTCATAAGTCGCGCTTAAATCCAACCGATGATAATCGGGCATTCTATAACCATTGCGCTCTGTATAAAGCAAAACGGTATTGCCATCAACTTGATATTTACCACTTGGAAAAGTCACCGCATTGCCCGTATAATACACCCAATTGCTTGATAATGACCACTTTGGATTCAATTGATACATAGCAACAATTGAAATGTCATGCGTTCTATCCTGTTTTGCAGCGTACCAATTGCCTTGATTGATGCCTTCAATTTGCCGTTCTGTTCTCGACAATGTGTAACTAATCCAACCTGTTAACGCTCCTGTTTTCTTTTTCAAATTCAATTCCAACCCATAAGCGCGTCCGTTCCCGTACAACAATTCACTTTCAACATCTGGTGCCGTATTAATATCTGCCCCATTTTTGTAATCAACTTGATTTTGCATCTTTTTGTAATATGTTTCCGCGCTAAACGCATATTGATTGTCTGCAAAATTGCGGAAATAGCCCAAGCTCACTTGGTCTGCCAACTCAGGTTTGACATTGTAACTATTGCCAATCCACGAATCCGTCGGACTGCTACTCGTGGAATTGCTCAAAAGGTGTAAATTCTGCGTATTGCGGCTATAACCAGCTTTCAAACTGCTATGCTCATCCATTTTTAAACTCATGGCGATACGCGGTTCAATATTGTAATACGTTTTACCGAACTCATTGTCTTTCAATGTAATAGTGTTTTTATAAATGCCTTTATCATAGGTATTAAACTTGCCGCCGCCTAAAATCGTATAGGAAGAAAGCCGCAAACCATAATCAAGATTAAAATTTGGCGTAATCGTATAAGTATTATTGGCATAAATCGCATTTTCCCAACTATACCGCGTATCCTTTTTCTGATTGCTAAAACTGCTATCAGAACCTGTAAAACGACTCGGCGCAAGCGTATGATGAATGCTATTGAAACCAAAACGCCAAGAATTTTGCGCATTGGGGAAATATTGAAATTCTTGTTTCAGATTGGCATCTAAGATTTCAGAATTAAGGTTAAAAGATTGCGCACTTTGTTTGATTTTAATATTATAATTATAATCGCTATAAATCAAAGACGTATTAGAAAATAATTTTTGATTTAAAATGCTGTTCCAACGCAAAGTACCTGTTTTATTGCCCCAATCAATGCCAAAATCTTTCCCAAAACCCAACACATCACGCCCGAAGTAACCCGAAACAAAAAGTCGATTGCTGGCATTGATTCGATAATTGGCTTTTCCATTAAAATCGTAGAAATACAACGTATTGTCTTTAAATTTATCGGTCAATTTCAAAAAAACGTCTGCATAAGTCCGCCTGCCTGTAATCAAAAACGACGATTTTTCTTTTTGAATCGGACCTTCAACGCTCAAACGGCTGCTAATAACTCCAATCCCGCCTTTGACTTGATAGGTTTTATCATTCCCTTCATTCATTTTCACATCCAAAACAGAGGACAATCTCCCGCCGTATTGTGCAGGGCTATTGCCTTTAATCAGCGTTACATCCTTGATAGCATCGCTATTAAACGTGCTGAAAAAACCTAATAAGTGCGAAGCATTATAAACAGGAGCTTCATCCAACAAAATTAAATTTTGGTCAGCACTGCCGCCCCTTACATAAAATCCTGAATTGCCTTCTCCTGCGGATTTCACACCCGGTAATAATTGAATGGTTTTTAAAATATCTTTCTCTCCAAAAAGAACAGGGATTTTAGCAATTTCGGCTACATCCAATTTTTCAACGCCCATCTGCGCTTTCGTAACATTTTCATCCACTTTTCGAGAAGACACAATCACTTCTTTCAATTCAGTCCCATTTGACAATACCATATCTATTTTTTGGTCTTTATCCAAAACGAGTTTTTGCGATAAGGGTTGATAACCAATAAAAGATGTTTTTAAAGTGTAATTGCCTTGTTTCAACGTTAATGAATAAAAACCATACTCATTACAAGTCGCGCCGATACCTGATAATTCTTGAACAGTGACGCTTGCGCCAATCAATTCCTCTCCTGTTTTGGCATCCCGAACCGTGCCACTAATCGTAAAGTTGGTGTTTTGAGCCATCAGGTGCATCATATTGACACCTAACAAAAGCCCTAAAATGATTTTTTTAAACATATTTTTTTAAAAATTTTAAGAATCAATCGGATAAAAAACAATTTCCGCTACGCAGCGCAAAGGTGCTTGTAAAAGATAGTTCAACGCAACCGAATTGATGCCAACGGATTTCGTTTTACATGAACGGCGTTTGCATAAAAAATCAACTTTGTTGTTTGGAAAACCAATAGTTTTGCAGCATCTTTTCATCCAAAAACGTTTATTTGAAATGACTACTTGGCTAACTTACGAAAATATATGGGCGCGCAACCTCCTCTTTGCCACCTTTTTGTTTACTTTTTTGTTTACACAAACCAAATTATCGCCTGTCATTCCGGGAATACCCATGCCCAAAGATGTAGAAATTATATCTATGTTTATACTCACTTATGCTGTCATTTTTACACATAATTATTTCAATATACGGAGATTTGTATTTCAAAAAAAATATCTTATATCTATTTGTATATCAATTGGTTATATTGTGATTTGCGCTTCTATTTCCTATCGAATCAACCGTTATTTAGGCTTTCCAACCAAATATATTTCAGAACTTTTATCCACGCTTTTCATGTTGTTTTTAGGAACTTGCATTTATTTATGCAATCAATGGGTCATCCAAAATGTGGTACAAACGAAGAAAACACTCTTGCACCGAGAAGCTGAATTGACCTTTTTAAAACAACAATTGAGTCCTCATTTTTTGCTCAATGCTATCAACAATTTGTATGGAACGGCTTTGGTTTCGCCAGAAGTGATTACCGACAAAATTTTAGAATTATCGGATTTATTGCGGTATCAAATTGAATCAACGACCAAAGAAACGGTTTGCGTTACCGATGAAATGGATTTTATAGAAAATTATATCAATTATACCAACTACAAAACCAATGATTTACAAATTACAAATTGCATAGTAGGGGAGGAGCGTGCTTTCCGATTGCCGCCCTTGCTTTTTCTGCCTTTGATTGAAAACGCTATCAAATATGCTGCTGAAATCGAACATCCGTTGATTGACATTACATGGCGTTTTGAACCCGAGAATTTAACTTTTTGCATTCAAAACAGTTATCGTTCCCAAGATTCTACGATTAAAGGCACTAAAATTGGTTTAGAGAATTTGAAAAAGCGGCTTCAAATATTGAATATAAAACATGCTTTGAATATTGACACCCAATTTTTAAACATTTACAAAATTGAATTAAAACTATGGAAACTCCCTATAAATGCTTGATTGTGGATGATGAAAAACCAGCGCATTTGGTCATCAAATCCCATATTTCACATTGTGAAGATTTGCAATTCGTAGCAAGTGCGTATAATGGCAAAGAAGCCCTTAACTTATTGATAAACAATGCGTTCGATTTTGTGTTTTTAGATATTGAGATGCCTTTAATCAACGGAATTGAATTGTTACAAACGCTGCCTAAACGCCCTGCGACGATTATCACAACAGCGTATAGTACGTTTGCCTTTGAAGCCTATCAACAAGATGCCGTCGATTATTTGTTGAAACCCATATCGTTGCCGCGCTTTTTGAAGGCAATTGAAAAAGCAAAATATTTTTGGAAATCGAATCAAGCTCCCAAACCCATTCAAAATACCTTGCTTTTGCGTATTGACGGCGAAGCCAAAGAAGTGCCTTTGGAACCCATTGCGTATTTTCAAAGCATTGGCAACTATGTGAAAGTTTGTTTTAAAGGCAATCAGAAATCAATTGTCGTGTATGATACCTTGAAAAATATTTTAGATATGACTCCCTCAGAACGATTTATTCAAACCCATAAATCTTATATTGTAAATATTGATTATATTGAAAGTGTTGGTAAAGAAAGCATTATATTAAAAGAGGGCATTAATATTCCATTAGGGCGCAAATATGAATTGATGGTTCAAAAAAGGGTATAACCATAGCAACTAAAACATTTTGGCTTTTATCCTAAAAGCACTATCTTTGCAACCGAAATTCACCGAATTGTTTCATCATCAAAAGAACCATCATGAGTAGTGTTGTTGCTTCTCACCGAATCAAAGGAAGTCGAACTTTTACGCTCGCTGAATACCTTCGCAAAGAAGCGATTGCGACAGAGCGACACGAGTTTTATGATGGAGAAATTATAAAAAAAAATAATGCAAATTTCTACGATAATTTGATAATAGCTAATACTTTACATGCGATTAAGACCATAACCAAGCAACTTCTGAAAACGCATTTCGTATTGGGCAATAGTCAAAAAATATATATTGAAACTGAAAATATTGCGGTTTATCCAGATGCATTGGTTCTTTGTGAACAGCCGATATTTTATGAAAATGATGAATCTATTTTGACCAATCCATTATTGATTGTGGAAGTTTTGTCGCGTAGTACGCACTTATATGACTGCGCCAACAAATTTGATTTATATAAATCTTTGCCAAGTTTCAAAGAATATGTGTTGATTGACAGCCGAAAAGGTGCTGTGGAAACGCGTTTTCAAGAAGCACCGGGTTTATGGCGCATGCACCAAGAAACGGATATGCAAAAATCCATTCGTTTAAATGTGTTTGAGCGAGACTTGGATTTGAAAGATGTATATGAAAATGTTGTATTTAAAACTAAAAAATAAAAGGAGCATACCCTGCTACTTGATAGCAAGACCTTATTTATCATTCTATTCTAAACTATGTTATTACAACCAAAAGATTTATACGAAAAATTAGAATTTGATAAAGTCATTCAATTATTGATTCATGAGTGTTTGGGAGAC
>JBDLWG010000617.1:0-6670 GCA_039804385.1 Bacteroidota bacterium | reverse complement strand
TTTCGCCAAAAATCGGATGCTTTGGCGGCAGTTTGCCAAGTTGATTCGGACAAATCACCATCGATTTGAATCGGCGAACTTGTTTTTTGAATATTCAAAACAAGTTGTTTAGTAGAATCAGTTTGGTAGGCTTTCGCTAGACCAAGATTACACAAAAAGCAGCACAAACAGTAATAGGTTTTATTGAAAAGGTGCATTTGTTATAAATTTGGGGCAAAAATAAACGGTTCACCTCAATTTTTTGCACCCATCTTGGTTTGCGGGAAATAAATTTATTTCCCGCGAAAAGGACTTTACGTAAGTCCCTCTTATTACAAACGTCGTCGAAGTTGTAACCTCGACGACGTTTGTAATATTCAAACAATTAACAATCAATTATTTAAATATTAATTCAATAATTCATAGATACCCGCAATTCCTTGACCGCCGCCGACGCAAGCCGTCACCATGCCATAACGATTGCCTCTACGCCGCATTTCATTGAACAATTGAACAGACAATTTCGCGCCCGTACACCCAAGCGGATGCCCTAACGCAATCGCGCCCCCATTGACATTCACAATATCGGGATTCAAACCAGTCTCTTGCATGACGGCTAACGCTTGTGCCGCAAATGCTTCATTCAATTCCACTAAATCAATATCGTTCAATTTCAAACCTGCCTTTTTCAAGGCTTTCGGAATCGCCGCACAGGGACCAATGCCCATGATAATCGGTTCAACGCCCGCAACACAGCAACTTGCCATCCGCGCAATCGGTTTCAAATTCAATCTTTTTGCCATCGTATTGCTCATCACCAACACAAAAGACGCGCCATCCGATGTTTGAGAAGAGTTGCCCGCCGTCACGGAACCATGAGTCGCAAAAGCAGGACGCAATTTGCCTAAAACTTCCGCCGTCGTGCCTACCCGAACGCCTTCATCCGTGTCAACGATGAAATCGCGTTCTTTGCGTTTATCGGCTTCGACATAGACTTCTTTGACATTTATCGGCACAATTTCGGATTTAAACAAGCCATTTGCAATCGCCGAAGCCGCTTTAGTATGCGAATTGGCTGAAAATTGGTCTTGTGCGGTCCGACTGATGTTGAATTTTTTAGAAACCGCCTCTGCCGTCAAACCCATGCCAACGACGTAATCAGGCGTATTCGCCGCCACATGATAGGAAGGCGCGAGTTTGTAACCCGTCATCGGCAACAAGGACATGCTTTCCGTGCCGCCCGCGATGTAACATTCGCCCATATTGGCTTTGATTTTCGCGACAGCAATCGAAATCGCTTCCAAACCAGAAGCACAATACCGATTAATCGTCATACCAGGGACTTCTATGCCCAAAGCCCGCAACGCAATCTGCCGACCAATCTGCAAACCTTGTTCGCCTTCGGGATTGGCGCAACCGACAATCACATCATCCACCAAGTTTGGGTCTAACTCAGGGACTTGCGCCATCAAATGTTTGATGACATCCGCCGCTAAATCATCCGACCGATAGTGGCGAAAACCGCCGCGTCCCGCCTTGCCAACCGCAGAACGATACCCTGCGATGATATATGCATCTTCCATAAATGGTTAATTTTGAATTGTTTAAATAAAGAGTCAAACAAGTGTGCAAGATAAGAAGTTTTAGCGAATATTCGCTCATTTGAAAAAAAATATCGCAATATTCGATTTCAGAGGAGCTATTATAGATTTTCGATTTTGAAATCAGCAATGCCTTTAATCGTCGTCAAGAACGAAACGCCAATCCCAACAATTGGTTTTTGCAAGTAACGCAAACTTTCTGCATACAATCTATCTTTAATACATTGCAACGCATCCTCCGCACTTTCATTGACTTTAAATTCAAATAAAAAAATTCGTTCCTCTGTAACAATCACCGTATCAATGCGTCCAATGGAAGTATGTAACTCACTTTGCACATTCGTCCCCACCATCGTAAAGATTAAATGAATC
Source organism: Bacteroidota bacterium (assembly GCA_039804385.1). GTDB lineage: Bacteria > Bacteroidota > Bacteroidia > Chitinophagales > Saprospiraceae > JAAFJT01. Next base: position 4,718 of record JBDLWG010000617.1, on the reverse strand, counting down.
ACGGCATGGAAGAATTTCTCCTCATTTTGAATATAATTTTGGTCTGGAATGGCTCGAATCAAATGATTTAAAACCGTTATAATGCCACCAACATTATTATGGTCTAATGCTTCCAGAATGTCTGCTCCATACGGAACCGTGACGCGGGTATGCGTAAATTCACTCAATAAAAATTGCGCAAAGGACTGTTTCACCTCTTGATTGGGGTAATTGAGAATCCATTTTTGATGGGTTGTTATCTTTTTAATCGTCAAATAACCTGTTTGCAATAACAAGGAATCCAAATCTAAACTATCTTTTTGTTCTAATACAAACGAGTCCAAAATCGTGTCATTGACTTCTTTTTTTTCTAATTTATATTCAAATCGTTTGCTCAATATTTTGACGAGAAACGTTGGTGTTCCTGTTGTAAACCAATAATTGCGATATTGCCCTGTATTAAAAAAATTCAAAACCGAAAACGGGTTATACATAAACGTTTTACCGTCCCAACTATAACCATTGTACCAATATTTGAGTTTTTCAAGCGTATTGGACGGCATCGTTTCAAGATAAGGCTGAAAATTGGACTCCAATTCTGCCTGCGTATAACCGCAGAGCGCGGCATAATTCGGATCCGCCGTAAGGTCTATCAAGTGATTTAAACTTGAAAAAATAGAGACTCGTGCAAATTTAGAGACTCCTGTTATCAACATAAAACGAATATTTTTAGAAGCACTTTTTAAAACATCAAAAAAATCTTTAAGTATATCTCGTTGATTAATAGATTTTTGAAAGTCATAAGGGTCAATATAATCTACAATGGGGCGGTCATATTCATCAATGAGAATGACGACTTGTTTGCCCTTTTTGCGCACTACTTTTTGAATTAATTCTTTCAATAAAGCCCCAGGCGATTTCTTCTTAAGTTCTATATCAAAGGTTTCTGCAATATCATGTAGCTCATTTTGAAGGGCTTCCGTTAAGCCGTGTTGATGCCCTATCGCGTCTAAGGACAAGCGAATGACAGGATAGATGTCTGACCAATCCCATTTATTTTCAATCCATAAGTCTTTAAATAACAAAAGATTCCCTTCAAATAATTCACCAATTGTATCCAATGTCAACGACTTGCCGAATCGTCGTGGACGAGAAAGAAAGTACGCTGTATTCTCCATTTTACACATCTTATATATATATTGAGTTTTATCAATGTATATTGTGTTGCCTTGACGAATATTAGCAAAATATTGACGACCAATCGGTAATTGTGGTAATGGCTTCATTGTTTCAATTTTGAACAAAGGTACGTTATTACAATTAGGATATCCAAATCTTTAAAGTGCTTTTTTTGTATTTTAAATTAAAATATACTTTGTTTCAAATATTTTAAGAAATAATTTTATTTGGGGCGCGTGAACAGTGATATGGCAACTTACAAGTATATACGATAAAAAAATATAGAATAAAAATTTTATAATAATTGTAAAATGGCTTAGTACATGACAAAAAGGGAATTGGGGGTGATGGATGTACGGATTTCACGGATTTTCACGCGATTTTCACGGATTTAGAACTCCAAATCCGTGAAAATCCGTGAAATCCGTACATCCATCCCTCCCAATCTCAACGCTTTTGTACGTGCGACGCGCTACCTTGCTTACGACATCCAACCTGTTCGAGCAGTTGGATTCCATTTCGTCGTAATTTTCTTCAATTTCGTCCAAAATTCGATGGAACTTTTGCCTGTAATATCGCCTGTTCCAAACCTTGATTCATTCCAACCCCCAAAAGAAAACGGTTCTCGCGGCACGGGAACGCCAATATTCACCCCAATCATACCCGATTCTGCTCGATCCATGATGTAACGCGCCCATCCGCCGTTCTGTGTGAACACCGAAGCGGCATTTCCATACGGATTCGCGTTCTCGATTGCCAACGCTTCATCCATATCTTGAGTACGGATAATCGCAATCACAGGTCCAAAAATTTCCTCTTGCGCAATTGCCATATCGGGTTTCACGTAGTCAATCACAGTTGGTCCGACATAAAAACCGCCTTCTTTTCCTTTCACTACTGTTTTTCTGCCATCTACTAAAATTTTTGCACCTTGTTTTTCGGCATCCGTGATGTATTTTTCGATGCGTTTTTTGGATTCTGCCGAAATAACGGCACCCAAATTGTCGCCCGCAACGATTTTTCGCGCCTCTGCACAGACCAATTCTATAATATGATCGGTCTGTCCAACCGAAATCATCGCAGACGCAGCCATGCACCGCTGCCCCGCACAACCCGACATGGATGCCACAATATTGGAAGCCGTCATCTCAGGATGGGCATCAGGCAACACAATTAAATGATTTTTCGCGCCGCCAAGTGCCAAACACCGTTTCAAATGCGCCGTCGATTGGCGATAAACGTTTTTTGCCGCCTTCGTAGAACCTACAAACGAAACCGCTTCAATCGCAGGATGCTGACAAATCGCCTCCACAATATCGCGGTCGCCTTGCACGAGATTCAACACGCCATCGGGCAAACCCGCTTCTTGCAATAATTCCGCAAGGCGCATCAAGGTCAAAGGCACTTTTTCAGAAGGTTTCATAATCATCACATTTCCAAGCACTAACGCATTAGGAATCGTCCAATTGGGAACCATCGCAGGGAAATTGAAAGGGACAATGCAGCCCACAATGCCGACAGGATACCGCTCCGTGCGACATTCTACGCCCCGACTCACTTCCAACACTTCGCCTGAAATCAATTGCGGCATCGCGCAAGCAAATTCGGTCAATTCAATGCTTTTTTCAATTTCTGCCCGCGCTTCATCTGCAGTTTTGCCATTTTCTGCACAAATCAAGGCAGTCAATGATTGCATATTATCTTCCAACAATTTTTTATATCGAAAAAAAACTTGTACGCGTTCTTTTATCGGCATTTTAGACCATTTAGGCAAAGCAGATTTGGCAGCCGCGACTGCTAATTCTAAATCGGCGCGGGTTGACATGGGTACAGAGGCTAATAATTTGCCATCTATTGGAGAAATGACTTCTTGCCAACGTTCCGTTTGACTGGACATTTTTTTCCCGCCGATGAAATTGCTCAATTCGGCTTCTTGGGTTTTAAGGATGGTTTGCATGATCATTGAAATTTTAATGAGCCGCAAATATAGGCACTTCGCTTCTATTTTAATGCTACAAATTAGGATATAATTGGAAGACAGATATGCGGGTTGGTGATGCGACACGCATGGTTTTCATGGAACATTTTCATCGGAAACGAAGTATTTTTTCCTTTTTTTTGCTCAAAAAGGAAAAAGCATTCCTCTTTTTACAGAGAAATGCTTTTAGGCTATCGATTCAAACCCTTGAAAATCATGGTTTTAGCGGTGGGAGTGCCACATAAAGAGACTTCGAGAGTTCCGTTCGCTTCGTCGAAACCTGCAAAACATCGGATTGCACAAAAAGGCGACCGACTTTGACCTCCTGCCAATCCGATTCGCGGGTCAAAAGCATCGAACCATCGAATTGCGCATACCCCGTTTCTGAAGAAACCATGCCTTGTTTCAGCTCGGATGCACAGGATTCATCGACCCAATCGCTCGCATTCGAACCGTGCGTATTGGTCACTCGGTGAAGTTGCATTGCATTAATATCGATATGTAAAAATTTATGAATCAACTCTATAGCATCTTTATAAACGTCGTTTTGACCTAAATAAGTCATGCGTTCTTGCCAATAGGGGCTGATTCGATAGCCCTAAACAGGCTCACGATACCGATGACTCGCACGGACTTCAATAGTGCCTAAACTGGTTTGAATTTTTTTTTGGCTCCTTTTCTTGCTTCAAACACACACTTTTTTCTAACATTTTTCGCGTGAATGATTGGGCTCTTTTCACGAAATCCGATTCATAATCGTAAAACGTTTGGGTTGTTGAATTGATTTTGCCTTTCAACTCGTCATAATAATTCGACGCTTCTGCCCTAAATTCTGCTTTGGTAAGGTTCGTATTTTGATTTTTTTTTATATTTTATTGGAATGGAATGCTTTTTTTTTATTTCGCCTGAAAGATACGCCTTTTCAAGAATTTGTTATACACCCATTTGGAATGGGATGGCAAAACATTATCGGTTGTTTTGAATGATTTAACCATAGAACAGTATGATTACAATGATTTAAAAATAATCTTGCAACAATGGTATGGCAACAATACTGAATTTCTTTTTTGAATTAGTGAGAAGTGCAAAGTTTGAACCGACATTCCGCACCTTAATTTTTGATTTTAAGGAATTAAAATTTTAATGAAAAATTCAAATTTCGTTAAAAAGACACTTTGCGAAAGTTGGGCATTCTGTTTTCATGCTCATTCTTCGAAATTAAAAATTAGGGTGCGGAATGTGGGTTTGAAATTAAGCCATAATATTATCTACGAAGTGCAAAATGAACTTGCGGCAAGTTGCAACTTGCCGCAAGTTTTCTATGATTGATTACTTCTTCTTGCAGGCATCTTCTGCATGCTTACTTTTTTGAGCGATTTTAAGATATCCACTTCTGCGGAACATGCTCTACAAAATATTTTAGCATCCTCAATCGACTCCGTAGATTGAACGACAAAACTGTTTTCGGTAAAAATTAATACGTCATATTGATTGGGCTCCGTTATAAATTCGGCAGAGCCACAGTAAAGAGGCGCATAGTTACCATTTGGAAAATGTTTTTCAAAAATAAGGGTCACAAATG
>JBDLWG010000616.1:0-4384 GCA_039804385.1 Bacteroidota bacterium | reverse complement strand
ATCGGCTTCCATGCGCGTTTCGGGCAGGTTTTGAAGCGATAGTTCATTAAATATGATTTCCATGAGACCGTTTTTAAAGGAGTTCCATTAAATTATTATTCCATTCATCGAAAAAACCATCTGGCCATTCGTCTATTCTGCCATCTTCATCTACTTGCGGCGTGAAAATATTGGGTGTATCTTCATCTGGATTTTCGGCAAAATAAAATATTTGTAAATCATCTGTATTTAAATTTTTATTTTTGACAGCAACCCGTAAAGCATTTAAAATATGGTCACTATGTGATTCTATGAAAACTTGAACGCCTGTTTTCGCCACTTTCGCCAAAAAATGCGCTAAACGCGATTGCGCACGCGGATGTAAATGCGCTTCTGGATTTTCAATAATCAAAATTTCAGATGGCTTTGCAATTAATCCCGAAACAATAATGGGCAAAATGTATGAATAACCAAATCCTACATTGGGCATGGTATAAGATTTCGTTCCCATTTTAAACATCAAGCTAATCGTATAACGATTATCATCCTTTATTTCTAAGGATACATTGGAATTACCCAAAATATGACCTAACCATTCACCTGCTTGTGTCACTAATAAACGATTTTTACTTAACGCAAGTGATTGATTTACAATTATTTGCGATTTTTGCGTATTCGCAAGTACTTGTGCAACAAATTCTCCTTTTTTGCCTACTTGCAAATAATTTAAATTTGTCTTTTCATAAAATTCTTGTGGACCCAAACGGTCAGCACCAACATAATGGGTATTCGCTTTTTCAATAGAATTGTGAAAAGGATTATTGCCTTCTTTGTTACTTACGTTTAATAATCTATCATCCACACTGGGTGAAAAGGTATAAGTAATTGGCACCGTTTTGAGAAGTGGAACGGCACCCAGTTCACCATAAGTCACTTTAAAAGTAATTGGTGTATTTCGAGATGTATGTGTATTTCTGACATCATCAAAAGTACCTAATCGAACCAATGATTCATTTAAAATCAATTTACCATAATGCAGTAATTTTTCTTCAATCAATAAAATAGGCACATCCGATACCTCTGATTGTGCCATCAATAAAAGGCTTTGCAAAAAAGTAGATTTCCCCTTTCCATTGATGCCCGTCAACAGATTAATTGGCTTCAAATCAAAATGCGTTTCTTCTTGATAGCATTTGAAATTTTGAAGCGAGATGCTTTTTATCATGATAATTGATTTTTAATTAAAACATTTTGTGCCAATTGAAAACGCGTTTTCACATTCATTTTATTGCCTGTGCTGTTTTTAACCGCGTTTCGATAAGCGTCATTTTGGGTTAAAAAAACATAATTTTGACGAATTTGGGCTTCATTTTCCGCCAAAAACGCATCTGTACAACCCGATAAGGCATAACAAACACTTTCCATTACTGAAATATTGAAAGACCCGCGTCCTTTTTGTTGTTTTTCCGCATTGTAAATCGGCAAGCGAAAAGATTGTTTTTCAAACAATCGAACCGCCCAAGACATCACCCTTTTAAAATCTTGCTCTAATTTTTCAAGCGTCGCATCCGTCATTTGATTCATTGCCTCCATCGTTTGCTCCAAAAACGGGCTCATATCACTGCCATATTGTTCGTAACCGTTCACTTTAAACGCTAAATACCGTAAAACCGATTCTCTATCTTTCATGCGTTTATCGCTCACAGAACCGTCCAAAGCCTGTTCAAAAATGGATTCTTTTGCCAATTTTTCTAAAAATTGAGTCGATTTGCCTACGAAAATCCCATTCCGCACCTCTTGACGTGTCAAGGGCGTACCCCCTGTATTCACTCGGTCGAACAATTCATACACGACACGCATCGGAGTCGTCGCCTTCAAAATATAAACATTTAAACCCCTATCTTCCATTTTTGCCTGCAAAGCAGTCGGCAAATCTTTAAAATATTTACCATTATAGCGTTTCAAACTCGTTAATTCACTTAATGTAAATTCATTATTTAAATATTCTTTTAAAGTAATCGTGCGTTGCAAACCGTCAATAATTAGGTAAGAACCATCTTCGCGCAAATTGAGATAAAATGGCGGAATCGGAAAACCCATCAACAACGATTCTATAAAACGACTTTTTTGAGCCGCTTTCCAAACAGAATGTCTTTGAAAATGTTGTAAATCAATATTTTGTATAAACAAACGCCCTTTTTCCAATTTACGCAAATGGTCGTAAACAGACCATTTATCTTGAATCAAATCAATATCTTGTTTGATTGGGTCGAATAATTGAGCATCTGTTTGATAATTATCATCTGTACCATCCTCATTTTCAATGATTTCAGGCTCTACAACGGCGGGCACTACCCAATTTTTCAAACCAAAACGAGTTGGTTTATCTTCTATTTTTATAAAAAAAGAATTGGAATTATCCCGAGTATCCGTGAATAACAACGATGATAACGTATCCCAAGGCGTTTTGCCGCTACCCATTTTTTGTTCTGTCAAACCAAGGGATTCCGCTTGATTCCAAACCGCTCGGGATGATAAAGGGCTGCCATGTTGTTGTAAAACTTTTTGGGCGATTTCTAAATACGTCATAACAAGTTTTGTTAATTTAAAAAAGCAACGGTGTTTGAATTGAACTACTTATCTAAGTTTTATAAATACAATGACTTCGCCATATTTTACAGTTAAGTTATTGATTTTCAACATTTTATTTCTTTTTTAATCTATCAAATTACCTCTTGGTCTGCGCCCATGTTTTTCCTTGTAGGCACGAATCTGTTCACTTTCGATACGCTTGGCTTCTTTTCGCCCTTGAATATCAAAAAGAATAATTCGTGCAAAAAATCTTTTCCACTCATCTATTGCATTCGCAAATCGAAGTTGAACACGCATCCGTTTTGACAAACCATCTTTACCAATTGGGTCACAACTGATGCCATATTTGAACGTATCATTATCTATTTTATCAACGATTTCATAAAGATGATGTAAATCTTCATTATCATCGGAGTTTTTATGTAAGTTCATTTTTTGAAAGTTAAAGTTTATAATAAATTGCAAACAATTGATAATCAATTATTTGCAATCACTTCCAAGCCGATAAATTACTTCCAGTTTCATAATTATACGTTGGGCGGTAATTAAATTCCATGTTTTTTTTCAGTTCATACGCGCTATCCGCCAAATTCAATAAAGGTTCAAATACAATTTCAGAAGGCATCAAATGAATATCGTTCAATACTTTTTTGTAATAAGCCTCCCCTTCCGCAACGACGGCGCAACGGGCATACAAAAAATCATCTACGGATAAAAAATGATCGGGTTCGTCTTTTGCATAGGTATTTGCATGTTGCCGAGTATCTAAATGATACAATTTTTCCGAAAGTTTGTCCGCAAACAAAAAGATGCACGCTACTGGCATTTCAGAAAGTCGTTGTATCGCAGGATGCAATTTATCTTTGGATGCTTTTTTAGACCAATCAATACTGTCAATAATTTGCCAAAACGCCGCTTCTGAAAACAATTGATCCGCAGGAGAGGCTTGTTTTAAACGAATTTCAACTTCCGCATGCTTCCCAAATTGTTGTTTTAGCGTGTGAATGAATTGACGGCTTAGGTCATCAAGATGCACATTTAAAACGGTTGTCATATTTTGAATGATTTTTTTGACAAAATAAGGTGTTAATTTCAAATCTTTATCACAAAGTTAACCTTTTTTGGTAAATCCGCCCCGAATTTCACGAATTTACACGAATGATTCGTGTAAATTCGTGAAATTCGGGGCGGATTCCCTAATCGCCGCTTAATAAATTCCCCAAACCGCCTAAAACACTACCTTCTTCTTTTTGCTTCATCGGTGAGCCGTAAGACAATACACGACTCGCCAAACGACTTATTGGAATCGTTTGAATCCAAACCAAACCTGGTCCGCGTAAAGTTGCAAAAAATAAACCTTCGCCGCCAAATATTACGTTTTTCACACCTTTGACAAATTGAATATCATAATGCACATCTTGCGTAAACGCAACGATACAACCTGTATCCACTTTCAATAATTCGCCATGAGCCAACCGTTTTTCAAAAACAAAGCCGCCCGCATGCACAAATGCCATGCCGTCACCTTCCAATTTTTGCATTATGAAGCCTTCGCCGCCAAATAAACCTGTGCCTAATTTGCGTTGAAACTCAATACCAACCGTTACGCCTTTCGCCGCCGCGAGAAAAGAATCTTTTTGAGCAATCACTTTGCCGCCCAATTGCGCCAGATTCAACGGAATGATTTTTCCAGGATACGGCGCAGCAAAGGTAACTCGTGCTTTTCCACGTCCTTGATTCGTAAACGCCGTCATGAACAAACTTTCTCCTGTCAAAAGCCGCTTGCCTGCAGAGAAAACTTTGCTCATAAACG